>DATDEW010000124.1:0-3029 GCA_036522935.1 Kapaibacterium sp. (SeqCode) | reverse complement strand
GTATTCTTGCCAAATGCGATCTCCGTGCTTCCCCCACCAATATCAATAACTGCAGTTAGCCCATCTGCCGGGGGCAGATCAAATGTTGCGCCAAGATAGGTAAGCTCTGCCTCTCTACTGCCTTCAATGATCGAGATGTTGATATCAAAGTCATTCTTTACTCTTGCAAGTATTTCATCTCTGTTCAGGGCGTCGCGCAATGCACTTGTTCCACAGGCGGCTATATCAGTAACTTGCAATTCATCTATGATCGACCTATATTTGGTGAGGGTTGATGATAATCTTGCGTATGCTTCATCAGTTATCTTACGACTTTTATCAACGTTCTCGCCGAGGCGAACGATGGCGTGTTCATCAGCAAGAATTGTCATCCCCTTATTGGGATCTAACTCACCGATAAGCATGAGACATGTGTTCGTCCCTATGTCAATAGCAGCAACTCTCAATTTCGCGTTAGCTCCAGACCTATCCATTCATTCTCCTGCAAGGTGCGCTTGAGGGTGTATCCTGCTTTTTCGTATGCAGCTACGATATCATCTTTATCCCACTCAAGGATACCTGATAAGAGTAGTATTCCACCACTCTCTTGATGCGCAGCTATCTCATTCTCAATAGCAAGCAGTACATTGCGGTGGATGTTGGCAATGAGTAGGTCGAACTTGTCTTCAGGTTTTGTCGCTGATGTGAGGTCACCCAGAAGTATCTCTATCTTATCCGGCGAATATCCGTTACGCTCAATATTCTCTTTTGAGTTATGATATGCCCATTCGTCGGTGTCGATCGCGACGGCATGATCGCCACCTAGCATCATTGCATACATGGCAAGGATGCCTGTGCCGGAGCCGAGATCGAGGATGTTCTTCCCGTTGCAGTCAATACCCTCAAGCATCTTCAGGCATAGGCGTGTTGTTTCGTGGTGGCCTGTGCCGAAGCTCATCTTCGGGTCGATGATGATGAGATGACTTGCTTTAAACACTTTTGCTTCTTCAAGCTTCCAGCTTGGTGCGATGACAAGTGACTCACTTATTTGAAGCGGCTCGATGCTTGCTTCCCACTGTGCATTCCAATCGGTGTTCTTATAAGTCCGTACTTCTTCAAGCGTGATGCTGCCTTCAGGGTACGTAGCAGTAAATTCTTTAAGTCCTGCTTCAGCTTCAGGTGTCCACTCGTTCTTATTGACATGAATGACCATTTCACCTGTCGGCGACTCCTCAAATCCTTGCACATCAAAGTTCATCAGGAAATATCCTTGTAGCGCATCTTCCTCGTCGAGTGATACATCAAAGACGAGTGATATATATTCTTCGTTGATTGTCACGGGTTATGCGCCTTTCTTTTTGAGTTTTATCTCGAATACTTTCGGCCAATATTTTCCCGTAACGAAGAGTCGGTCATTCTTTGCATCATACGCAATGCCATTGAGTACATCAGTGTGCATAGATCGCTCTGAAGCAGGGAGGATACCTTGAAGGTTTATTGAGCTGTTAACAGCCCCTGTCTTTGGGTCAATGCGAATGATACGGTCAGTCTGCCATACGTTTGCATAGATCTCGCCGTTAATGTATTCAAGCTCGTTAATCTGATGGATGGAATATACTCCTTCTTTGACCGTTATCGTTGATATTATTTGCTCGTTGTTTGGGTCCAAGAACATGATCTTATCAGTACCATTACTCATGATAAGATGAGTACCGTCATTCGTTAATCCCCATCCGTCACCTTGATAGCGGAAAGAATCTATCTTATCAAACGTATTAAGGTCATAGACAAAACCGATACCCGATGTATAGGTTAGCTGATATATTTTTCCGTTAAGGACTGTAATGCCTTCCCCAAAATAATACTCGGCGAGTTTGATACCTTTCAAGACCTTTCCGGTCTTAATATCCACTCTGCGAAGTTCGGATTTTCCTTCGAGTCCCGTCCCTTCGATAAAATGATCCCCTACAACCTGTAGCCCTTGCGTAAAGGCATTCACGTCATGTGGAAAAATGTTGACCACTTCGAAATCGTACGAAGGTACTTCCGTGGTGGGTTGTGGCGGATTCACGACAGGCGGAGGTGGTGTCTGTACTTCTTTTTTGCAAGAAGAAATTCCTACTAAGAGTAATAATATCAATAAGAAATACGGTGCACGACGTTCGTTTGATGAATGCATTTTCACATAGATAATTTGTGACCAAGTGTAACAAAATCGGCGTAAGCAAGTTCTTATATATGACTGCGCGACGAGGGCGCAGCCAAGGTATCCGGTAAGCAATGCTTATACCTCAAGTGACCTTCCGGATACATTTAATTCTCATCCGAGGGATGCTTGTAGTAGGCGAAGTACGAAGCCGCTTACTGTAAGCATCCCTCCTTATTTTCCGGAAACATATCTTTCGCCTCCCGCGTAGTTATCCTCATCTGAATATATTCCACCTCAAATAATCGCACGTGCAACAAACCAAACGATACGGCTCAAAAGAAGACCAGGCGCTTGACCTATGGGTGAAGTTGGCTCGGTCATTCTCGGTTTTTAACCGCCGCTCTTCGGAAGATATCCTCCGCCATGATATTACCCTGCCGCAGTTCGGCGTCATGGAAGTGCTCTTCCATAAAGGCGAGATGACCATCGGCGAGCTATGCAAGAAGCAGCTTGTCTCGGGCGGTAATATGACGGTCGTTATTGATAATCTTGTTCGTGACGGACTTGTCGAGCGTATCCCGAAAGCAGACGATCGCCGTGCTATTATTATCCGCCTCACATCAAAAGGGAAGTCGCTCATCAAGAAAGTATTCCCCGAGCATGCGAAGCTTATTGCAAAGCTCTCATCAGGTCTGACGCAAGCCGAGCAGAAGCAGCTTGCATCGCTCCTGAAAAAGTTGGGGACTGCCGCGATGGAACATTGAGGGCGTGTTGTAGTATAATACTTCAAGTTCAAACTAATTTATTATTACCGTTATGTTGAAGTTACGCAAAGCATCGGAGAGAGGTCATTTCGATATGGGATGGCTTGATACATATCATACATTTTCTTTTTCCTCAT
>DATDEW010000123.1:0-4348 GCA_036522935.1 Kapaibacterium sp. (SeqCode) | reverse complement strand
TCCAACAGAGTTCAGGATAGAGAACTTGATAAATTTACGTTTGATCTAACCTACGACAATGACCTTCTCGAAGTGGATAGCATATCTTCGCAGATCGGAACATCAGTTACATACACAGCTCCGATCGTAACCAACGGAGTTGCGAGATTACAGGTAGTGCTCACAGGCAACAATATAACGATAGACTCACTACTGCCGCTTGTAACTGTGAGGTTCAAAACATATCTGACAGATACCACACTATCAACTATCGAACTATCAGCTATCAATTTAAACGACGACAACCCCGACTACAAGAACTGCACACTATCAGCCACAGGCAACAGCACCACATTTACTCAATCTTCGGTCTGTGGTGATAGCTCGATACGTTCATTCATGAAAACGGGTACGTTAATAAACATCGTAAGCATCAACCCAAACCCTACCAAAAGCGATGCGACGATAACGTTCGATCTTGCCGCGAGTGGTACTCTACAAGTGGATGTATTGGATGTGTTAGGAAATGTTGTCAAACAAGAAACCCTCGAAGCGCGACAAGGCACGACGAAGCATACCATCACGATGTCAGGCGCAGCAGAAGGTGTGTATTATGTGCGGTTGAGATTTGCCGGAGAGACGAGGACGGTGAAGTTTATAGTTGAATAGCGTACCGCAGGTTTCCAACCTGCTCTTCGAAGGGATGAGGGATAGGGTAGCAGGTCGGAGACCTGCGGCACCGCAAATACATAAAATATATAAATTGTTGATAATTTGTGGATAAACTATTTGGATTTCGGCATTTTATTTCGTATATTTGCATGTCGAAGTTTGTCAATCGGCGAAAATGTCTATTTCTAGATTCCTCGCGGAGTTTACACTGAGCAACGCGAATGTGCTCGGCAGTGACAGACTGAAAGTCTGTCCTACTCACCCTGTAACCTACCACCTAAAACCTACAACCTTCCCCAACAAATGTGTAAATTTACAGCACCTTCGTTGACCCACGAAACCCGGACCCCGATACCCGTAACCCGAGACCGGTGGGAAATGGTGGGCGAAGAAAGATAATATTAGAATGTTGATTTTTATAGAGGTTACAAGGGAAGTGAAGGAATTTTGAAAACCACTAGAGTGTAGGAGTTGAGTGCCGAGATCACATGAATAATTATTCATCACGAACGTAGAATAAAGAGAAAGAAAAATGAGTTAATTATCCGACATTCACTCATTAAGATTCTATGAGATCCTTACCTGTTATTCTCTTATTCGTACTTGTTTCTTCGGCGTATTCACAACCAAGCACAGGCGTCCTTCGCGGGAAGGTCAATACGCATGGCTTCAAAGCAAGAGTCCGCATCCGCAATGCCCGCACAAAAGGCACTGTTGCAGAACCGGAGTTGCAGTATCAAAACGACAGCATTGCTACCTTTACCGTCAATGACATTGCATTCGGTACATATAATGTACATCTCATGCGAGGTGATGCATACTTGGCGTCAAAGTCAGTCACCATTGCGTCAGCAATACCTGTTGAGATCGGTATTTCGCAGACCATCAACTCTGATCTCATTGTTTCAGGTGATTACATCATGCCTTCGCAGCCGATAGACGTTCCGCCAAGTGTGGTGTTCGATGCAGAGTCTATTCATAAGATAGGTACTGTTAGCGGCTCGAAGTCTATCGAAGCAATGATATTGAATACACCCGGCGTTATCCCAGATGAGGATGGCAGAATGCACGTCAGAGGTGAAGATGCGAACTTCCAGTACGTAGTAGATGGCATCCCTATCACTGCGAACATGACGCGAATCTATGCGCCGCTCTTCAATGCCTCTACCATCAATAGCGCCGACCTCAAACGCGGAATGTTAGGCGCCGAGTACGGCATCGCAACATCGGGCATCATGAACATCACGACTCGCTCCGGATTTAATGCGCCGTACTTCGGTGAAGTATCAGCCAGAGTCGGTTCACTCGGTACACTTGAGCAATCTGTTTCAGGCGGCGGCAACATTGGCAATACAGCCGGCATCTTCTTTGGCTACTCCGGTGGTGTTACCGATAGATACCTTGACCCCATCATGAGTCCTGAACCGAACCATACTGACGGCAGTGACCACCATTACTATGGTAAACTTGATCTCCTCATCTCGGATAATATGGATCTCGTTGTTCTCGGCATGAGAAACCTCGCCTCGTTCGGCATTGCCAATAGCACGGAAGACTCAAAGCAGGACCAGCGACAGAAGGTTGATGACTATATGCTCGGCGCGAGACTTGGCATTACGCTCTCGGATAATTCTGCACTGGGAATTGTCGGATATACCAGACAGTACAAATCAGAGAATACAAGTGGCGGCTTGATGCAGATAACATCGCCGGAAGATTCTATCAAAGCAGTCACCGAGAACGAAGATTATTTCATCGGAGCGCGCCGCAATAACGAGGCGACAGGCGGCTCGGCAGAATTTACACTCGGCAATGATTGGCTTGGCAACAATGGCACCTTCAAGATGGGAGCAGGATATGAATCCTTCCCTCTTAACGAGTACTTCACATTTGCCGTAACGAATCCGACGCTTTCATCAGGCGACAGCGTCTTCCCCGGTGACCCGCGCCTTCTACCTTATGACATCACACAAGGCGGAAAACCTTTCTTGGTTGATACGTCAAATACGGGCTCGAGAATTTCAGTATATGCAACCGATAGATTCACCACAGGCGACTGGACAATTGATGCAGGTCTTCGCTTTGATAGATACTCTCTCTTCGAAGATGAGAATGCTATCTCGCCGCGACTTAACGCATGGTGGATGGTGGCAGATGACTGGACACTCCGCGGTTCGTATAACCGTATCGTCATGCAGGCACCACTTGAGAACATTCTCGTCGCATCAAGCCCCGAAGCACTGGCGCTATCAGGCGCGGCGCAAGGCAGCATTCCGCTGTTTGTCAAGAGCGAGAAGTCGCATAACATCGAGCTCGGTGCATTCTATCATATCAGCAATACCTTCGATCTTGACGTATCGGCTTACGGTAAACTCGTTGATGATATGATAGCGAAGTCAGAACTCGGTGTATCAGGTGTTATATTTCCAATCAACATCACCAATGCACTAGTACTTGGTTTTGAAGCAGTACTCGGGATGCATAACTGGAATAACATTTCCGGTAGTCTCGGCCTTTCTATCCAACGCTCACACGGTCTTGTCCCTGAAGACGGAAGTTCACCGGTCTCAGGCGGACTTATCATCGGCGAAGAAGGTTACTTCTACACGCACCCTTGGTCAGGTGAAGATCACTTCCCTACCGAACATGACCAGACCGTCACATCATACTTCAACTTCCGCTATGACCATCCTTCCGGTTTCTATGCCGGACTTGGCGGCAGATTTGATTCAGGTCTTCCGTTCGATCTTGTTGATACGAATGGGCAAGGACCTGACCCTGAACGTTCACGCGAGATACTAAAACAACGCGGTTATACCGATGATGTTATTGATCTGCTTGTCTTAGAGAGTGAAAAAGCCGGCTCGCCGGATAAAGCAGTTGCACCCCATGCAACGTTCGATCTTCTTGCCGGATTCGACTTCGAGAAGGACTTGAAGATACCTGTCGAGGTTCGTTTCAACGTTACAAACGTCCTTGATACACGCTACCTCTACAAGTTCGAGTCAAGTTACGGCGGTACACACTTCGGTCTTCCGAGAATGCTCCTTGGGGAGATCAGGGTCAAGATATAAATGCCCCCGTCGAATAGCGGACATTAAACTTCTCGGAACAGTGTTCTACGACGCAATTTTAGCGTAATTTTGTGTCAATTAGAATAGTATTCGGAGCGTATTTCTCATGAAATTAATCAATTATCTCCGACCCGAGTATATTGCCATCGGGTTGGACGTCGAATCAAAAGAAGACTTGCTCGACGCAATGGTCGAGTTGGCGGGAAAGAATCCCCTCGTCAAAGATAAAGAAAAGGTCAACGTCGCCATCCATGAGCGTGAACGCATCATGAGCACAGGCGTCGGAAAAGGGTTCGCAATTCCGCACGGCAAAACTGATGCCGTTGGCGACATCGTCCTCGCATTTGCTGTCACGAAAGACCCCGTTGATTATGCATCAATGGATAACGAGCCTGTTCGTCTTGTTCTGCTTCTGCTTAGCCGCGATAGCGATGTTGGAAATAGGTTGAAGCTTCTCTCTCGAGCATCGAAGGTGATGAACTCCGATGCAGCCCGCGCCGCACTTCTTGGGGCGAAGACGCCGGAAGAAGTGATGGTTATATTCACCGCCGAAGAGGAGCGCATCGGAGAGTGACGAATCTTCGCGCACCACGAGGCACCAAAGATATTCTCCCGCCCGAATC
>DATDEW010000122.1:0-2761 GCA_036522935.1 Kapaibacterium sp. (SeqCode) | reverse complement strand
AAGCTATGCCTAACATCATCCCTACTTCCGAGAGAACCTCTTTAGCAAAGACATCCCCTGCAATAGCAGCTTCGGCAATATGTTTTGGCTCAAGAGATTTAGAAGGTAGCCACTTTGTAAGGGAAGAAGTGATCTTACTAGCGAGCAGCTTATCGGTTGTTCTGGAAATAAGATGATCCTTACCAATAAATGCCTCAATACATCCTTTTGCCCCACAACCGCAGACAGGTCCATCATAATCGATCGAAACATGACCAAACTCCCCTGCTCCTCCGAACTTGCCTCTATAGACAGCTCCGTCTGACCAAAGGCCTCCGCCTACACCTGTTCCAAGTGTGGCCAGTAGAAAATGCGATTCTTCTTTTCCTGCCCCAAAGGTAGCTTCAGCTAAGGTAGCGGCATTTGCGTCATTATCAATTTCTACCTTATCAAAATACGGAAGTTCTTTTCGGAGATATTCTGCAAACGGCTCATTTGTCCACAATGGGAAATTAGGTGGGTACTGAACAAGTGTTCTTTCTTCATTAAGTGAGCCGGGCACTCCCACTCCAACCTCAACCACTTCAGGATAGCTATGAAGCAAGACATTGACTTGTCTTGCAACAAGCTTTGCAATATCTATTGATGAAGCCTTTGGAGTATCGGTAACGGTTGTCTTTAACACCTTACCTTTTTCAATGTCTACGACACCGGATTTGATCGTTGTGCCACCAATATCGACACCGATCGAAAGACTGCGCTCATCACTCACTTTGGCTGCTCCTCGCGATAAATGACCTCGCCTAAACGCTTCATGTGATATTTCTCACGGCCAATTCTTTCAATGAGACCTCCGTCTTCAGAAGAAAGCTGATCTACTTTTTTTATCAGCAGTGATTCTTCAGATGTCAATACCTTGTCACGCTCGTTAAGAACGGATACATCTCGTCGAAGTGAGACGTGACGCCAGATACCTTTATTTGCAAAAAGAAGTGTTGCAGAGAGAACAAGGACTGTCGCCGCTATAAGCAATAGCTTGGGCGAACGGAGTATCTTTTTAAGTGACTTCTTGAGGTTGAGCTTACGCAAGTAACTACGACTTATTATGTGCAAAAATAAGGAGAAAAGTGGGGATAATCACAAAAAGTATTATTTTTCTTGTAACCTGTAACTATGCCTTCTTCAAAACATTATTACAATAGTACGGTAGTTGAGTTGTGCAATTAACTGGGACAAAAGTGCAACCCCGCTTCCGTAAGTTAAACTTCTTCTCTGCATGGGCGCCCATGTGTGAGAAGAAGGATCAGCTAACGTTAACTCTGCTTTTCTACCAATACTTTGATATCGCACATTTCGCGCATCGCGAATTCAACACCTTCCCTACCATACCCGGAATCCTTAACGCCTCCATAAGGCATAGTGTCTATACGGAATGTATTCGTATCCCCGACGATAAGTCCGCCAACTTCAAGTCTTTGATAAACTCTTTCTACAATATCTCTTTTTGAAGAAAACAGACCTGCTTGTAAGCCATATCTCGAAGTATTTAACTCTTTTACTACTTCATCAATATCTGAATACTTATGAAGTACTACCACTGGAGCAAATACTTCTTCACAACTAACATTACAATCATTTGGTACATTCTCTAATATCGTCGGTGTAATGATATTTGGTGCTCTGAATTCACCGCATAATTTCGTCGCTCCTTTTGCGACGGCATCTTCAACCCAACTCCAAGCTTTTTCAGCTGCTTGATGTGCTATCATGGGTCCGACAATTACATCTCCATCCATTGGATCGCCAACAGCAACTTGCTTCGCGATCTCGACAAACCTCGCGGCTACTTCATCATAGATAGTATCTTTAATATAGAGGTTCTGTAGGCTAATACATACCTGTCCGGCATATGAATATCCCGCTATAACTAAACTCTTTACCAGCGAATCAATATCAGTTGCTTCATCAACGATCACAGCACCATTCCCTCCAAGCTCAAGCGTCACTTTCTTTTTTGGTATAAGTGACTTTAAATACCAGCCGACATTTGCACTTCCTGTAAACGAAAGCATCTTTACTCTTTCGTCTTGTATCACATATTGAGCTATATCATTTTCACACGGTACTACATTTAGCCACCCATCGGGCAATCCTGATTCTTTAAGTATATCTTCCAGAAGAAATGATGAGAGTGGTGTTTGTGGTGCCGGCTTCAGGACAATAGTATTACCACTGGCAATAGCAGGAGCAACCTTATGGGCAACGAGATTGAGAGGAAAGTTAAAGGGAGTTATTGAGCAGATCACTCCAATCGGGAAATAGTTATAACTCACTGCTCTACCGACTGCATTTGGAGCACCGCGAAGATCAGGAGTTATAGGTTCGTCAAAACCGAGCGCTGCTTTTGATGCGGCAAGAAAGGTGAACGATGCCCTATCTGCTTCTGAACGAGCATACTGTTTTGGCTTGCCTGCTTCTTTGACTATTGTTGAAGTAATTTCATCCTTGCGTTGAAGGATAAGCTCTGAAGCTTTCCCGAGAATTACTGAGCGTTCTTTACCTGATAGTTTTTTTGTCCTGAAGATAGAATCAGCCAATTCAACAGCGCTAGCTGCTTGCTCCCTATCTGCATACGTTACTCTGCCGAGCTCACTCGAATCAAAAGGATTAATGATTGCTCGTTCGCCGGCATTGCCTTTGACGGCTTCCCCACCAATAATCGGATGTCGTATCACGTTCATGCTTCTCTATTAAGGCACAAAATTACGGCATTTTGATACAC
>DATDEW010000121.1:0-3880 GCA_036522935.1 Kapaibacterium sp. (SeqCode) | reverse complement strand
ATGCTTCGAGCTTGAGGTCAATCTCTTTGCATAGCAGCGCGACGAACTCGCGCTGCGGAGTAAGATCTTCTATCGAGTAGAAATCGCAATAGATACATTTCCGCTCACAGAACGGAATATGTAGATAGAGCGATAGAGGCGTATCAATGGATGCCATTGAGAAGCCTGTTCCAACGGACGTGCGTACTCTGCACTTCCTCGGGATCAAAACCGTCGCCCATATCTCCCGGTGGATTGTACCATGACCAGTAAATAAAGAGCGCACTGCCGACTACATTTTCATACGGAGCAAACCCCCAGAAGCGCGAGTCAAGAGAGTTGTCTCTGTTATCCCCCATCATCCAAAGATAATCGCGCTCAACAACGTACTGATGCACGGGCATACCATCAAGAATGATTGTTTGGTTATCACCTACGCGGATCGTATGTCCCTCTCGTTGGATAAAGACAGCCCACCCATCAATATTCTCTACTGTAAGCCCGATCGTATCACCTTGTTTAGGAATGCGGATCGGACCATACCAATCACGATTCCATGTATTGTTACCTTTTGGGAACAGCTCCTGACCCGGTTCAGGATGTCCCTGCGGCATTGAGCGCATATCATAGCGCATCTGCGCAGGGTTTTCCATTGCCTTGCCGTTCACATAGACTTGCTTATCACGTACTTCCACGGTATCACCCGGGAGAGCAATACAACGCTTGATGTAGTTAACGTTCTTTTCTGCTGGTATAACTTCATCACGCATACCGGGGAATTCAAAAACAACGACATCACCTCTATCAACACCAAATGTCTTGAAGCCGATATGAGGAAGCTCAACGGAGGTAAAGGGGATATACTTAGGAGTCTGGAAGTAATAGCTTAGTTTGCTGACAAACAGGTAATCACCGACAAGGAGCGAGTTCTTCATCGAGCCCGTCGGGATGCGGAATGCCTCGACTAAAAATGAGCGGATAATGAACGCCACAATAAGCGCCCATAGAAGCGAACGCCACCATGCCTCTTTCTTCTTTACTTTCTTGGGTGTTGCCGAGGACTTTGCTCCGGCGCGGATATCATCGAGTGACTTACGTTCGTTCTCTGCCATGAAAATGATTTGGAAAGGGTTGTAAACAGCCGAAAGCTCGGCAAAATTGCACTATTGGCTACGCAGAAATGCACGCTTGTTACAGGCAGAAGGTTATGACCAAAAAAAAGCCGATAGAAAGTTTCTACCGGCTTTCTTCAAAAATGCTGCCTATCTTACTTCTGGAGCATGATGCTCTTCTGCTTGACAGTATTACCCGCCTTTAAGCGAACAAGGTATGAACCTTCGGGAAACGGCGTACCGTCGAAAGTTATATCGTATGTTCCCTGCTTCTGAACACCCTCATAAAGGATCTGTACTTCGTTACCAAGCATGTCATAGACAGCAAGAGTAACAGGACCTTCCTGATTAAGAGTATAGCGAAGCATCGTATTGGCAGTGAACGGGTTTGGTCTGTTCTGCTGAAGCGAGATACTCGATGGGTTCGGGTTATCAGCTGCAAGCGACGGCGTGCACGTACCGATGATAACGATATGTGATCCCGACAATGTACCATACGGAGCAGGTAGGGTTGCTTGCGCATTTTTACCAAAGATAACCGTATCGCGGTTACCGTTATAGATAACATTATCACCGTTAATAGCTTCAATATCAAGTGTGATATCACGAATGACCTCATCCTTTGTCGCTGTGAATTCAAGCAACACAAGCGGTGTCTTATAGTCACCAAGTGGATCCGTAAGCACTGAACTTCCCGGTGCAACACCTCTGACGGTTATGATATTACCCGATGGTGTTCCCGTAACATTCCATCCATTCGAGAGAGTCGCCGTCGAAGTTGCACTCATAAATGTGATCGACTGTGCATCACCATTGATGGCAAACTTGAACTCGAACTCACGTATACCCTTTGAGTCAAGAGCAAAGGTATCTGTCTGTGTGAGGAATACCGGAATAACGAAAGCACCTGACTTCTGAAGCAGTATGCCCTTTGTCATCGCCATGTTCTGAACGTAGATACCAAAATCGATCGATGCCACATGTTGATCTACGTTTGTGCTGACTTTCGTGCCCCAGTAATCTACTGTCTGCAGCGTTCCTTTTGAAGAAGTCGAGAGATTACGTGTGATAGTTGGCACCGAGTAGCTCGGCGCACGGTCAGCACTCACATTCAATTGAGGCGTGAAGTTCACATCGTTAACAAGTTGAACGAGCGCATTACCTCTATCATAAAGTGATGAGTCGGTAACAATAAAGTTAACTTGTGCTCTTCCTGTATGTGTGCCGACAATAACCGGCGGTAATGTGTCGGGCTTATAGGGATAGCACCATGTCTCAAAATAAACATTTCCTGCACAGTCTTTCGCCCATATTGTTGCGCATGCGCTTGGTACGACCTCTAATGTATCTAGTACATAAAGATCGAACGGAGGTAACTCCTTAACACATGCCAATGAGAATGGCTTTGGTGTACTAATACCAATGACCTGATCAAACCAAACAGAGTCAAGACCTTTATCCCATACATATGGATTACCCGCACCATCATCGTGTATATCATTAATGGTAACGGTGATCCGCGTCGGATTTGCACTTGAAGGTGGCGTCCAATCAATGTTAGGTGCCTTTTGGTCTGAATCTATTCCCTGCGTTACACACATCCGTGAACTCCAGTTGAAGGCCAACCCTGCCGAATCTTTCGCTTCAATACAGAACGAAGATGGCTTTGTAGTATCAAGGGCAACAATAGGAAAATCGTAGTAATCCCTTCCCGCTGTCTGTTGGCGAGTAGGTGCACTACCATTCGGGTACTTTACATTAACGGGGCTAATAACCGCAATGGTATCAATAAGTCTATCCCATGGGCGGTCATCCCATACTTTAACCATCCAATTACCACGATAAATAGGATCAGGTACGATCTGCACTCTTGGTTTTGCAGTATCAAGTATCGTACAATATGTCATCGTCGTGTCAGCATAGTTTGAATCAAGATCCATTGCGCGAACTGTGATAGAGCCATTCTTCATCGAATCAATGACCATCACCGCAAAGGAATGCGACTTCGTACCGGAAGTTAACGGCAACGAACGTAACTGCATATTGTTCGAAGCGAGAACATTTAGGTTTAACAACCCTCTATCGAGTGGTCGTACATCTGTCACTAGCAAAGAATCAAGGCGATTATTGCAAGGGGCAGAAGTACTATCAAACTTGTGACGTTCAACTATCGTAAAGATAGGCGGCAACAGGTCCGGATTTGCAGGGACATTGTGTCCAACAAAGCACATCTCTGTATCACTAATATTGCCTACACAATCCTCAAAGAAAAAGTCAATACACCCACCTGCAGTTGAGTCTTTCTGAAATACTTTGATCTTGTGCTTTGCTTTATCCATAGATGCACATGGTGCAATACCTGGACTATAGCTTACATCAAACTTCGTAGAATCTGTACCGAGACGATATTCCCATGTGATCGACTTTAACCCCTTATCGGTAACAGGTCTATCGTCGTGTACATTGAATTCTGTGTTGAATGTATCGATAGACACAAAGGCATCTATGATCGGCGGATTTTTGTCTTCGTTCGCACATTCAATGATAATAGGGTGCTCACAGGAATCACTTCCTGTTGCTTCATTGACAAAGACCGGGTACCCCACCCCGGGGCTGTTCCCGATAAAAGTCAATGTACTGTATAGATCGCTGCTGCACTGCGTTACTTTTTGAGGCCTTACAGTCCAACTAGCCGTTCCAACTCCGAGTGGAGCAATGAACCCTAACGGTTCTACCTGCTGAGTTTGGCTTTTTCCACCGCCCGTCACAGGAGACGGTCCGGTTATTGT
>DATDEW010000120.1:0-5778 GCA_036522935.1 Kapaibacterium sp. (SeqCode) | reverse complement strand
GGAATTGCCGGCACCTGGAAAGATCTGACAGATTCCGTGAACCAAATGGCGTCCAACCTTACCGGCCAGGTAAGAAATATTGCGGAAGTAACAACAGCTTTTGCAAAAGGAGATCTGTCGAGACAAATCACGGTTGACGTAAAAGGAGAAATACTGGAATTGAAAAATACCATTAATACAATGGTGGATCAACTTAACTCATTCGGCTCTGAAGTTACTCGTGTTGCTCGCGAAGTGGGTTCTGAAGGAAAGCTTGGCGGACAGGCACAGGTGGAAGGTGTCGCAGGAACATGGAAGGATCTTACCGATTCGGTAAACCAAATGGCAAGCAATCTTACTTCGCAGGTACGTAACATTGCAGAAGTGACAACGGCCGTTGCTAAGGGTGACTTATCGAGAAAAATTACGGTGGACGTAAAAGGAGAAATTCTTGAGTTGAAAAACACTATCAATACGATGGTGGATCAACTTAACTCATTCGGTTCGGAAGTTACACGCGTTGCGCGCGAAGTGGGCTCTGAGGGTATCCTTGGCGGACAGGCAAACGTGCCTGGTGTGGGCGGAACGTGGAAAGATCTGACAGAGTCTGTAAATAAAATGGCAAGTAACCTTACTGCCCAGGTAAGAAATATTGCCGAAGTGACAACAGCTGTGGCGAATGGCGATCTCTCAAGAAAGATCGCTGTAGATGTGAAAGGCGAAATTCTCGAACTGAAAAATACTATCAACACGATGGTAGAACAGCTTCGCGGTTTTGCTTCAGAGGTTACGCGCGTTGCTCGTGAAGTTGGTACAGACGGAAAGCTCGGTGGTCAGGCGAATGTACCCGGTGTTGCTGGTACGTGGAAGGATCTCACAGACTCTGTGAATCAGATGGCTGGTAATCTCACGGCGCAAGTTCGTAACATTGCCGATGTAGCAATTGCCGTTGCTAATGGTGATATGTCGAAGAAGATCACAGTGGATGTACGCGGAGAAATTCTACAGCTGAAAGAGACATTAAATACAATGGTAGATCAGCTTCGCGCATTCGCATCGGAAGTAACACGCGTAGCACGCGAGGTCGGTACTGACGGAAAACTCGGAGGACAAGCATTCGTGCCCGGTGTTGCAGGTACGTGGAAAGATCTCACTGACTCTGTAAACCAAATGGCAAGTAACCTTACTTCGCAGGTGAGAAATATTGCAGAAGTTACAAAAGCGTTGGCAAGCGGTGACCTTTCGAAGAAGATCACAGTGGACGTAAAAGGAGAGATCTTCGACTTGAAAAACACTATCAATACGATGGTGGTCCAGTTGAATTCTTTTGCATCTGAGGTTACCCGTGTTGCGCGTGAAGTCGGTACAGAAGGAATTCTCGGTGGGCAATCGGAAGTACAAGGTGTTGCAGGAACATGGAAAGATCTTACCGACTCTGTAAACATGATGGCAAGCAACCTGACCTCACAGGTTCGCGGAATTGCAAAAGTGGTGACTTCGGTAGCAACAGGAAACCTGAGACAAAAACTATCGATCACTGCAAAGGGTGAGGTGGCACAGTTGACAGAGACCATCAATGAGATGATCGATACGCTCGCTGTTTTTGCCGATCAGGTGACAACGGTGGCTCGTGAGGTGGGCGTTGACGGAAAGCTTGGCGGACAGGCAAACGTACCCGGCGCATCCGGCACATGGAAAGGACTAACAGAGAACGTAAATCAGCTCGCGGAAAACCTTACTACACAAGTACGTGCTATTTCTGAAGTTGCTTCCGCAGTTACAAAAGGTGACTTAACACGAACAATTCGTGTGGATGCTAAAGGAGAAGTGGAAGCGTTGAAGGATACTATCAATCAGATGATCGAGAACCTGAAACAAACAACGCTTAGAAACCAAGAACAGGATTGGCTTAAATCTAACCTTGCGAAGTTCACACAGATGCTCCAGGGACAGAAAGATTCGAAAACCGTTACGAACAGAATCCTTTCGGAGTTAGCGCAGGTGGTGTCGATCAATTTCGGAGCATTCTATGTCTTCCAGGATGATAATAAGTTAAAGCTTTTCTCATCATACGCATACAAAGGAAGTAAGAACATACCTACAGAATTCGCTTTAGGTGAAGGGTTGATCGGACAATGTGCTATTGAAAAGGAAAAGATCATACTTACTGCTGCTCCAAAAAATTACATTAAGATAAGCTCTGCACTCGGAGAAGCAAAGCCCTCGAACTTGATCGTTCTTCCGGTACTATTCGAATCAAAAGTTAAAGCCGTCATCGAACTTGCCTCATTCGATAAGTTTAGTGTAACCCACCTTGACTTCCTTGACCAATTAACAGAGAGTATTGGTATCGTTCTAAATACGATCGAGGCAAATACGAGAACCGAAGAACTTCTTTCGCAATCACAGTCTCTTGCAAGTGAGCTCAAAACTCAACAACAGGAGCTAAGCAGAACAAATGAGGAGCTTGAGGACAAAGCCCTACTGCTTGTAAAACAGAAAGATGAATTAGAGCAGAAGAATACAGAGATCGAAGAGGCAAGTAAATCTCTCGAAGAAAAAGCCGAACAGCTAACACTTACCTCCAAATACAAATCGGAGTTCCTTGCAAACATGTCACATGAACTACGTACACCGCTCAATAGCTTGCTAATCCTCGCTCAACAGTTGATCGAGAACCACGATGGCAATCTTACTGATAAACAAATTGGATTTGCAAAGACGATCCATTCATGCGGTGATGATCTAATCCAGTTGATCAATGACATTCTTGATCTATCGAAGATCGAGTCAGGATTCATATCAACTGACTTTATGCCAATTCGTTTTACTGAGATTTCCTCATTCGTTGACTCAACATTTAAGCATGTCTCTGAAGCAAAGAATCTAAAATTCATTTTGGAGGTTGAAAAAGATCTTCCTGAAAAGATCAAAACGGACGTTCAGCGTCTGAACCAGATATTGAAAAATCTTCTCTCGAATGCGTTCAAATTCACGGAAAAGGGAGAGGTAAAACTAAAGATCTATAAAGCGGAGAAGAATTGGAAAACCAAGAATCAAAATCTTGATTCTGCTTCGACCGTGATAGCCTTTTCTATTAGTGATACCGGCATCGGCATATCGAAAGACAAGCAGAATATTATTTTTGAAGCGTTCCAACAAGCAGAAGGATCGACGAGTCGCAAGTATGGTGGTACCGGACTAGGATTATCGATCTCTCGTGGACTTGCAGATCTACTTGGTGGGACCATCGAGCTGGAAAGCCATTTGGATAAAGGCAGTACCTTTACTCTTTTCCTCCCTCTCGACTATGAGCCAATAAATAAAAAGTGGGAAGATGTCCCGGAAGAAAACTGGAATAGACCTGAGAGTCTCTCGAAGCGAGTCGTCACCGCAAAAGGTGAAATTAAGAACCTAGACCTCGTCAATGAAATGATCAATGAAGTCGGTGACGACCGAAACAATATTATCCCGACCGATAAAGTGGTTTTGGTCATAGAAGATGATCGCCGCTTTTCCAAGATAATGATGGACAGTGCTCATAAACGAGGACTGAAGGTCGTTGTAGCATCAAGTTACGGAGAAGTTTTTGAATTTGCCAATAAGTATCATCCTGTCGCCGTGACATTAGACATTAAACTCCCTGATGTCAGTGGTTGGAAGATACTTGACCTTTTCAAGAATGATCTGAACTTACGTCATATTCCCATTCACTTAATTTCCGGTGAAGAGAATAGGATGCTCGCGATGAAACGAGGAGCAAAGAGCTTTTGGCTAAAGCCACTGAAGAATCAGTCTCTGAACAACCTCTTCTCTGATATTGTAAAATATAATGAGAGAAAAGGAAGAACGCTGCTTCTGGTTGAAGACAATGAAATGGATTCATCTAACATTGTGAAGATGCTCAAGCATGATTCGTTAAAGATCACTGTTGCGCGCACAGGTAGTCAGGCGTTGAAACATTTGAAAGACAAGTCATACGACAGCGTCATCCTTGACTATATGCTTCCTGATGTTACCGGTCTTGAACTGCTCGATAAGATCAACGATCAATCGTCAGCCGACATAACGCCGGTGATCGTGTATTCTGCAAAACAATTCAACAAGAAGGAAGCATCACAGCTCAAACAACTATCGAGCACTGTCTTACTCAAGGATGTTTCCTCTCTTGATAGACTACTTGAAGAGGCGGCGATGTATTTGCATCTTGAGCATAAGAGTCTGAAGCCCGAGAAACAGAGTATAATTGAAAATATTCGTGTAAAAGAAGATGTCCTCATCGGCAAGCAGGTATTGGTTGTAGACGATGATGTAAGAAACCTCTTTGCATTAACAACTGCTTTTGAACGCTATAATATGGATGTCCTTACTGCAGAGAGCGGCAGAGAGGCGATCAACCTACTAAATGAAAAAGAAAGTATTGATATCGTGCTCATGGATATCATGATGCCGGAAATGGACGGGTACGAAACCACCCAGAAGATCCGGCGCGAAGCAAAAAACAGTAATTTACCGATCATCGCGGTTACGGCGAAGGCGATGAAAGGCGATAGACAAAAGTGCTTGGAGGCAGGTGCTTCAGATTACATCACAAAGCCTGTGAAGATCGACCAGCTATTGTCATTGATGCGCCTATGGCTTTTTAAGAAGTGATCTGAACTGATAACCAGTACTAATAATGTCTAATATAAAAATACTATTGGTTGATGACCGCGAAGACAATTTGCTTTCGATAGAAGCAATCTTTACTTCACATGATTACCAGTTTGTCAGAGCCAATTCAGGAAGACAGGCGCTAAAGATATTACTTAAGGAACATGATTTTAGTCTGATCCTCATGGATGTGAAGATGCCTGGTCTTTCAGGTTTTGAGACGGCCTCGCTCATTTATGAGCGTGAGAAGCTCAAGGATATACCTATTATTTTCATCACCGCACATAGCTACAACGATGAAACTATTTATGAAGGATATAAGGCCGGCGCGGTTGATTATATATATAAACCGATCAAGGCAGAACTTCTAAAAGCTAAAGTAGCGGTGTTCGTTGATCTTCATAAGAAGACCCAAGCGCTCATAGAGAGTGAAATAGTTCTAAAGAACATCAACACCAACTTAGAGAACGAGATCAATGAACGGAGACATTCCGAAGAACAGGTAAAGACCTTAAATCAACAGTTACTTGACAACATCCAAACATTAGAAAGTGCAAATGCTGAGTTAATGAGATTTGCGTATGTAGCTTCCCACGATCTCCAGGAGCCACTGCGCAAGATACAAATGTATTGCGGCTTACTCAAGACACGATATGCAGATACAATTGACGAAGAGGGCGCGCACTATGTAGAGCGGATGCAGAACAGCTCACAGCGTCTGCAAAACTTGATAAAGGATGTTTTGACATACTCAAGATTAACCGATAGCGATCAGTTCTTCAAAAAGACCAATTTGAATGAGATCATTAATGAGATCATGATGGATCTTGAAGTACGGATAAAGGAGAGCAATGCAAAAATTAGCGTTGCTAAACTTCCCGAGCTACATGTCAACCCGGGACAAATGTTTCAGCTCTTCCAGAACATTATTTCAAATGCAGTAAAGTTTACACATAAAGATACACCCCCTAAAATAGATATTAGTTGTAAAATAAATAATATAGGTGAACATGCTATTAACGGACAGCAGTATTGTCACATCTCCATTCAAGACAATGGAATTGGATTTGATGAAGTATATTTAGACCAGATATTTACTCTGTTTAAGAAGTTAAACGCTCCGAATGAATATGAAGGAACGGGAAT
>DATDEW010000119.1:0-2814 GCA_036522935.1 Kapaibacterium sp. (SeqCode) | reverse complement strand
ATCACAAATGCGTTTGGGTTCTTCCTCTTGTATTCACCAACGAGCCAGGTCAAGAGTGCACTTTTGCCCATCCCACTCGGTGCCGCTATTACAAGTGGTGTCGTATTTGATGTAAGCCAGTGATTAAATCCTTGCAGATATTCAGGGTTTGCTATATAAGCCCTACGACGAGAGTGAGCAAACGCTTCATGTGTAAGGCGTTCCAGACCGAGTGCTGACGGTACTTCTGCAAGTGGCCATGACTCATCTATGATACGAAGTAATTCTGCGCGAACTGATTCTCCGAGTTCTTCCGGTGTTCTAAATTCTTTGATCGTGTTACCTGTATCTCGAACTTTCCCAATTAACCGCTCTAACCTTTCAGGTTCATCTATCGTAGCATCCTCTTCTATGCGATGATAGAATGAAGCTTTCTCACCATCACCGTTGAGTACACCATGAGTGAACTCCATCTCAAGCAAACTGGCACCTTCGAGTGAGAGCGCATCTATCCAAGGGTAACGTTCCTGAATTTCCGGATCCATGATGACCTCATGATACTCAGGCATCCACCCATACCGTCTACCGATGATACCGATAAAGAAAGGTCGACATCGATCGATCTCTTCAAGACAGGTGCGAATAATTCTGCCGAGGCGTTGCTGCTCTTCGGTAAGCCCCCATCGCAGGTCAACTTCAGTAAAAGTAACTCCACGTAACCGGCAAATAGATCGTATCTCAGGGAAAACCTTTTTTATCAGATACTCGCGTTCATCTTGCAAGTCACGAAATGTGCTTGAGACAAAGAGACGTAGTTCTGATCTGCGCTGCTGTGGGAAGCTCATAAGAGTGGTTAAGCAAAGAATAAACGCAAATGACGTTACAAAAATAGCACGAAATTTGAATCAAGAATGGCTCTTACTTTCATAGATCAGGGGTTGAAAGAGAGGGGAAGGTGATAAATGCAAAAAGCCGCATGTATGCGGCTTTTGTAGTAGCGGGGGTAGGACTTGAACCTACGACCTTCGGGTTATGAGCCCGACGAGCTGCCAACTGCTCCACCCCGCGATCATTTGGGAGCGTTACAACACGCATTTACCCGCAAGGTTCCTAATCAATCCGGTCCCAGTCATACCTCTGCTCTACCGCTCGGGCACCAAAGCTAGTAGATTCTTTTTCCTCGGTAAGACGAAATCCTGTTGAAGTATAGAGCTTTGCGGCTACATGTAGTTCGCCGGCTGTCCACAAGTATGCACTTATATAGCCGCATGACGATATAAAATCCATTGCTGACGACCATAGCTTTTTTCCTAATCTGATGCCTCTATATTCAGGTTCGATGTAGAAATATCGGAGTTGGGCTGACTCTCCACGTGACTTTACCAGAATAGAACCGATAATTTTCCCTTCAAGCTCTGCTATCCAAATACGGTCTTTATTACTATTAAAGTCACGATAGAATTCATGGAGTCCGGCAGCAACATACGACTCAAAACCAATACCCCATCCGTACTCTTGGGCATAGAGCACTCCATGGCGTGATGTTATATGCCCGATATCTCCGGGTTGAAGCTCGGTACGAATACTAATATCTTCAAGAGTGATCATATACTACTAACACACAACGATAAACAAAAAAAGCCGCATGATGCGGCTTTTTATAGGTGTAGCAAGTAATTATTTACTTAACAGGTCCTGCCCCTGATGCTTCATCATCTTTGCTTCAACGATAAAGATAACATCCTCGGCGATATTCGTTGCATGATCGGCAAGACGCTCGATATGACGTAAGAGCGACATGATATGTGCACAAGGCTCAATTTGCACAGGGTCTTTTTTCATCTCCGTAATAAGCTCATCGAAGGCATCACGAGCAATTTTATCTACTGCATCGTCACGCTCAAAGATAGAACGCGCCAACTCTGCATCATTATTAATAAATGCATCGAAAGCATCTCGAAACATCTTATGTGCAGCAGGAAGCATTTCTTTTACTCCTACACGCTCTAAGAGATGCGTAGAACCTTCAAGCTTATCTGCTCTCTCTGCAAGGTTCACCGCAATGTCACCAATACGCTCGAACTCCGAGTCGATTCGCATTGCACCGATGAGCAAACGAAGGTCAACCGCAACGGGCTGTGAAAGTGCTAAGATACGCTGACAGAGTGCATCAACCATGAGATCATACTCATTGACACGAACTTCACGCTTGATGACAAAACGCGCCGACTCAAGATCAGACTCAAGAACTGACTTTGCAGCAAGCTCTATTTGTTCGTCAACGAGCGAACCCATACGGATCAGAAGCGCGCGAAGCTTCTCGAGTTCATCCTCGAAATGGCGATGTATGCGCGGTGCTGAATAAGGTGTATCCATACTATCCAAATCTTCCTGTTATATAATCTTCTGTTTGTTTTTTCTGAGGGTTGGTGAACATGTCTCGTGTATCACCTGCCTCAATAAGCTCACCCATATAAAAGAACGCGGTTATATCACTCACACGAGCAGCTTGCTGCATATTATGAGTAACGATAATAATCGTATAATCTTTCTTTAGCTCAAAAATGAGTTCTTCGATCTTTGCCGTCGAGATCGGGTCAAGTGCGCTGGCAGGCTCATCCATTAACAGGACTTCCGGACCCGTTGCGAGTGCACGAGCGATACACAGACGTTGCTGCTGACCGCCGGATAACCCGAGCGCAGAGTAATGCAATCTGTCTTTGACTTCATCCCATAAAGCAGCATGTTTTAAACTGCGTTCAACTATTTCATTAAGAGTGTTCTTGTCTTTTTCGCCAAGGATCTTCGGTCCGTACGAAACATTTTCCCAAATAG
>DATDEW010000118.1:0-8881 GCA_036522935.1 Kapaibacterium sp. (SeqCode) | reverse complement strand
AACGGAATGCGCAATCAGCAATTAAGCCTGCTCGTATCAAATCCCGATGAGAATGTTCCAAGGAGTAATGTGCCCGGGCAAGATCCTGTTAAAGATATTGGTGCTGACTCAATTAGTAAATATTTCGGATTAGGTACAGCGGCATTCAGAAAAACAAATTGGTATTTTTCAAAGACACGAGAAGGTGTTGATACTATTTATTCATACTTTGATAGTGTGTATAAATATCAACGACTAACTATGGTCGCTGTTGCAGGTACAGGAGTAAACGATGTTTCTCATCTCACACTCATTGATACCATGTCATTTGCACAGAATGGCTCTACTCGTGTTCGGGTTGTCAATATTTCTCCTGACCATGCTACGATAGGATTTACTCTCGATGGTAAGACGGTCTCGATGTCTATTAAAGATGTAGAATACTTTACTGTTCCTTATGGCCCACACCAGATAACATTTTTCGATGGTACGGACTCGAATAATTATACCTTGAATGTCAATCAGTCCGGCAGACCGGTTACGATGTTCATTTTGCCTGATAAAATAGGAGAGTCATATCCTGTTGCGGTGTCGGACGAATAAGAAAAATCTGCTTTTGGCTTGCGACAAACAGCACTTGACCGCTGTTAGATACCCGTTGTACTCTTAAGAAACGTATGGAATTTACCTCACTCGACTTTCATCTTAGTGAAGACCAAAAAGCAATAAAGCAGGTCGCCCGTGATTTTGCAGAATCAGAGATTCGCCCACATGTGATGGAATGGGACGAGTCCCAGCACTTCCCGATCGAGGCATTCTCCAAAATGGCAGAGCTTGGTTTTCTTGGTATAATGGTGCCACCAGAGTACGGTGGCTCCGGTCTTGGCTGTATGGAGAATTCCATTATCATCGAAGAAATAGCACGGGTTTGCCCATCGGTCGCGCTTTCAGTCGCTGCACATAACGGGCTTTGTTCAGGACATATTCTCGGCTTCGCTTCCGAAGAACTTAAAAAGAAGTACTTACCTGATCTTGCAACAGGGAAGGTCCTCGGCGCATGGGGATTGACCGAGCCATCAGCCGGATCTGATGCGGGTGGTACACAAACATTCGCCGTTCGTGAAGGTGACCACTACATCATCAACGGGTCTAAGAATTTCATCACCCATGGTACGGTAGGAAGTACGTCAGTTATCATGGCAGTAACAGACCGGTCAAAAGGTGCACATGGCATTAGTGCATTTGTTCTTGATAAATCGATGGAAGGGTTCTTCGCATCTAAGAAAGAGAACAAACTTGGTATGCGTGCAAGCGATACTTCAAGTTTGACGATGGATAACGTAAAAGTACCTATTGGCAATCTTATCGGTGAAGAAGGACAGGGATTTGTTCAAGCGTTGAAAGTTCTTGACGGCGGACGTATCGCTATCGCATCGCTTTCTGTCGGCCTTGCCCAAGGCGCATTCGAGGCAGCGATAAAGTATGCACAGGAACGTAAACAGTTCGGCAGGCCAATTGGTGATAATCAAGGTATTCAGTTCAAGCTTGCACAGATGGCAATGAAGACGAATACTTCGCGTTTACTTACATACAAAGCAGCTGATCTTCGTGATAGAGGAGAGCCATACGGTGAAGCCGCAAGCTATGCAAAACTTTTTGCAAGCGAGACATGCGTCAATGTTTCGGAAGAAGCAGTGCAGATTCATGGCGGATACGGGTATATCAAAGAATTTCCTGTTGAGAAGCTCTGGCGTGACTCAAAACTTCTTACCATCGGCGAAGGTACAAGCGAAGTGCAGCGTATGGTGATCGCACGTCATCAAATAAAACAGTTTGCTTCATAAGTATTTTCATGAAGCGTTTTCATTTAGTTATTCGCGGAGTTGTGCAAGGTGTCGGCTTTCGTTACTATACCGACAAAGAAGCCAAGCGGTTATATCTTTCGGGATGGGTTCGCAACACTCAGGACGGTTCTGTTGAGATAGAAGTGCAAGGTGAAGAACAGCCGCTCGTTGAGTTTATCGAATGGGTTCATCAAGGACCAACCAGATCCCTTGTAGAAAGCGTAGACATCACTGAGTTGCCTGAAAATAAAGAAACCGGATTTTCGATAGTTTAAGATTTGATACACGACGGAAAAACCATATTTAATGCTCTTGCCGAGCAGTACGATGCTTACCGTCCGCACTATCCTGCGGAGGCATTGTCATTTCTTGTCACTCTTGGTGAACTCGATGGTGCATCGGACGTTGCTGACATCGGCTCAGGTACAGGACGTATTGCGCTAGAACTTGCAAAACACGTACGGGTCATGTACGCTGTGGATACGGCATCTGCAATGCTTGAGCAGCTAATGAACGTTGCAATTGAATCACATATAGGGAATATCCGCGTCGTTGAGGCGCCGGGTGAAGAAACCACTCTTCAAACAGGCAGCATTGATCTTGCAATAATGGCACAGTCGTTTCATTGGATGGATAAACCTTCTGCATTACGTGAGATGCACCGCATTATCCAGGATAATAAGATGCTTGTTATCATGTGGAATCAGGTACAGAATACAAGCGATGAATATTACCGCGAGATCGTTTCCATTATCAAAGAGTATAACTCGAATTATCGCGGTGGTTCTGATATTATGAGTGCCGACTTCCAGCCAAGCATCGAAGCATCCGATAGATTTGGTCCTGTCGAAAGATTTACTTTCCCGTTCACACTTCACTATTCCGCAGAGTCATACATTGGGTTTCTCCTTTCAAAATCATATATTGGTGTAGGTATCCCGCAAGATAAACTTCCTCATTTTATCGAGAGGACTCATCAGCTTTTACGCGACCACTTCTCACACGGGAATGTAACAGAGCACTATGAGACCGTTATACTTGCTACACGAAAGAAATAGTTAGTAGCCACCAGAGTCCGTCATAAAGAAGGAGAATACGTAGCCGTTATTATCCCTGATCCAAAATTCCTTCGTGCCCCAAGGCGTTTCTTCCAGCGGTTTCAAGATAGGTATCCGCTTCGATACTTTTTTATAGAGTGCATCTACATCATCGGTAAGAATATAAATTATCATCGAGGCGGAGATACGTTTATATTCATCAAGAAGCGGCTCGAGCGTTGCAGAGTCAGCTATCATTATTTCGACGTTCTCGTGTTCAAGGATCACGAAGTCCGGAGCACCTTCACCGTTCTTTTGGGTATATGTTGCCTTAAATCCTAGCGTTTTGGTATAGAAATCAATACTTCCTGCGACATCGTGCGATGCCAGATGCGGGATGACTTTTTGCATGTTCTGTGTGTCCTTCGGGTGAAAACTACTAGAGAAACGATTGGGGAGAGCCAAAGTAACAAGAAATGCCGAATATTTTTTACCTTTGTGTTAGCATTCGGTTACCATTAGTAAATAAGCAGTTTCCGATAATGTATTTTCATCGGCTTGTGCCATATTTGCAGTATATTAAATGCGACATTGATGGGCACCAATTTTTCAAGTATAACACAATAAACACTAATGGCAACAATGACATCTTATGCTCCAGGCAGTTTCTGCTGGAATGAACTCGTAACAACTGACGCAGCTAGTGCTAAGTCATTTTACTCATCCCTTTTCGGATGGAATACAACTGATCAGGAAGTTGAACCCGGTAACTACTATACGAACATAGATATCGGCGGTAAGTCGGTCGCAGCGCTCTATGGTATGAATAAAGCACAGCTTGAGCGTGGCGTGCCGCCACATTGGAATCTCTCTGTTTCAGTAGAGAACGTTGACGAAACCGCGGCGAAAGTAGCATCTCTTGGCGGGACAGTTGTTCTGCCTCCATTTGACGTGATGGACTTAGGCAGACTTGCGATCATTCAGGACCCGACCGGAGCAAAGCTTTGTCTTTGGCAGCCCGGTAGTCATATTGGCGCAACTCTCACAGGGGAGAATGGCGCATTCTGTTGGTGGGAGCTTCAGACGCACGACATCGAAAAAGCAAAAGCATTCTATACGGGACTCTTTGGTTGGGTTGCCGGAGGTAGTGACCAGTATGTTGAGTGGCTCAATAACGGAACAAGCATCGGTGGCTTACTGAAGATCCAACCGGAGTGGGGTGATGGTAACGTACCGCCGAACTGGCAATCATATGTCATGGTCGAGAGCGTTGATGATTCAGCCGCGAAAGCCGTAGAACTTGGCGGCAAGATACTTATGCCGCCGATGGATATACCGGGTACCGGTCGTTTCGCAGTGCTTGCTGACCCACAAGGTGCAGTGTTCTCTATTTATAAAAGAGCATAAAATATACTAACTATAGCTACTTTCAAAAAGGACAGGCATTGCTTGTCCTTTTTTTATTGAAAACAGATGCAAGATGAGTAATCTCTGTATATTTGTTCTACATTAACCAACAACACTTACCGCAATGACAAAACGCAGCCCTGTCGCCGTATTCTTTCTTACGATATTTACATTAGGTATCTATCTTATTGTCTGGCGTGTCAAGACAAAAGGCGAGATGTGCCGCCTCAGCGCTGATATACCAACTTCGTGGTGTATGATAATCCCGATCGTGAATATCTGGTGGCTTTGGAAATATTCAGGCGGAGTGGCACTTGTCACAAAAGAAAAGATATCGCAGCCTGTATCGTTTCTATTACTCTTCCTTTTGAGTGCGATCGGGGATGCAATTATTCAGGACTACTTTAATAAAGTAGAGGCTACGATTACACTTAGCTAAAGGAAATTACCGATGGTTGAAAAAGGCACACATAGTGTGCCTTTTCTTTTTCGAGGAAGTGATACTTTTTACGCAGCTACCTTGTCAGCCTCTTGCTTAGCATAGGCGAGAGTGCCGCCTGCAAGGATAAGATGACGCTGGCGCTCGGTAAGCGGAGAGGTTATCTCGTAGGTCAGGTTCTTTGTCTTGTTCGTGAGCGTTATCTTCTCCGGATGGATAGCTATCTGCTCTCTTGCATTCTCGATAGAGAGTTCATCCCCTTGCTCGATAGTATCATAATCTGCAGCATTGACGAACGTTGCCGGCAAAATACCGAAGTTGATAAGATTTGCAAGATGGATACGTGCAAAGCTCTTTACGATAACTGCCGTCACCCCAAGGAAGCGTGGCGCTAGAGCAGCATGTTCGCGTGATGAACCCTGTCCGTAATTCTCGCCGCCGATGAACATTCCGCCGCCCCATGCTTTTGCGCGGGTCGGGAGTTCAGGGTCGATGCGGACAAGAGTATGTTCGCTGATAGCAGGAATGTTCGAGCGAAGCGGAAGTACTTTCGCGCCTGCAGGCATGATGTGATCAGTGGTGATATTATCAACCATCTTCAAAAGCACTTTGCCTGTAATGCTATCACCAACACCGCCAAAGCTCGGTAGCGGCTTAATGTTTGGTCCGCGAGTAATTTTCATGTTCGTGCGGTCAGCAGGAGGAGCAACGATCATATCATCATTGACGATGTACTCTGTTGGCTCATCAATGTGCTTGAACGGAATGCCGAGATCGCGTGGGTCAGTGATGACACCCATCAGCGCTGATGCAGCACATGTCTCGGGTGATGCAAGATAGACCTTTGCATCTGCTGTTCCTGAACGTCCTTCGAAGTTACGGTTGAATGAACGAACCGAAACAGAACCTGACGGCGGTGCTTGTCCCATACCGATGCATGGTCCGCAGCCTGATTCAAGGATACGTGCTCCGGAGCGGATAAGACCTGCAAGCGTCATGTTCGCGTCGCGTGCTATCATCTCGAATACCTGCTTTGAGCCGGGAGTTAGCGTGAAGCTCACTGCAGGGTTAACAACTTTGTTCTCTAAGATATAGGCGGAGATGCCAAGATCGTGATAGCTTGAGTTGGTACAGCTGCCGACACATGCTTGTGCCAGAGGCATACCTGCCACGTCACGAACCTTCACTACTGCATCCGGCATATGCGGCTGTGCAATGAGCGGCTCAAGCTGAGATAGATCTATCTCGACGTTCTCATCGTATGTTGCGCCTTCATCGGCGCTCATCGCGACGAAATCCTTCTCGCGTTTTTGTGCTCTAAGGAATGCTAATGTCTTTTCATCAGAAGGGAAGAGCGATGTCGTTGCACCGAGTTCTGCTCCCATGTTGCAGATGGTGAAGCGGTCACCCATCGGAAGGTTATGTGCTCCTTCGCCGTAATACTCGATGATGCGACCTGTACCGCCTTTAACCGTCAAGCGGCGGAGCATCTCAAGAATAACATCTTTACCAGTTACCCAATCATTCAACTTACCTGTTAACTTAACACCAACTACTTTCGGCATCGGTGTATAGAACGGCTGACCTGCAAGAGCCATAGCGATATCAAGTCCGCCTGCTCCCATTGAGACCATCCCGAGTCCGCCGCATGTCGGGGTATGTGAATCAGAGCCGAGGAGTGTATCGCCCGGTACACCGAAGCGTTCGCGGTGAACCTGATGACAGATACCATTGCCGGGACGAGAGAAGTACAAACCGTATTTTGCAGCGACCGACTGTAAGTACTGATGATCGTCAGCATTTTCAAAACCTGTCTGAAGCATGTTGTGGTCAACGTAGCTGACCGATACCTTCGTCTTGATGCTATCGAGCCCCATCGACTCGAACTGGAGGTATGCCATCGTGCCGGTAGCGTCCTGTGTCAGGGTCTGGTCGATACGAAGACCTATTTCGGTACCGGGAGCCGGAAGTGTATCATGTGAAACAAGATGCGCGGCTAATATCTTATGTGTCAGGTTTTGCATATTCGTTTTTTGGGTAGGTTGAGATTCTTAGAATAATGATAACATCATCCAAAGCTGAATAATTTACTTATGGCTCAAACTACCCAAAAAAACGCAGTATCACGTTATTTTATGATAAACCAGTTATTTGATATGTATCACTGGTATAACTTTGCCCATGGTACTACCCACTGTAATCCTGAAGAAATACATCCCCTCTGAAAGTGAAGACATCGGAATTTCAATTGTATTTTTTCCTGAGGGACAACTTTGAGTATGTTTTTGGACCGTTCTTCCCACAACATCCAAACATTCGATAGTTACACTTCCGGGATGCAGAATAGTAAAATTGGCATTCATAGCTGTGCTAGCAGTTTGATAAGTTACAGAGAAATCAACGTTGTTAGCATTCAAAGCGAAATCCCGTGCATTGAGAGGTGCTATATTAAATGTATTGAGGCTGCCAAAAACACCTGCGCCATCAGTACCTGCATAAAGTTTACCAGCTGCATTACGTGCAAGAGCATTAACCTTCTGTGTAGTTAGTCCAATGGAGTATGCTTGCCACGTTGTTGCCCCAACATCCAGTTTGAACACTCCACTGTCAGTACCGGCAAACACAATACCGCTCGGAGTACTTAAAAGTGAATTGACGAGGTTCGTTGTCATACCTTGACCGAGTTCACTCCATGAATCACCATTATCAGTAGACCAATAGATACCAACTCCTTTGATACCTGCGATCACATTGCCTTGTAAGCTTACAACGAGACAATTTACAACCCCTTTCACGGTATCAATTGTGAGAGACTGCCATGTCAATCCATTATCTGTGGATCTATACAAGGCATCTGACGCGCCGGCAAATACTGTGCCCGATGCATTTACAGCAAGCGAAGATATCTGTGGTTTCTCGATACCATCGTTTAATTGATCCCACGTAATACCATTGTCAGTTGAACGATACACTCCATCTGCCGATGAAGATGTATATATTGTACCATCAGGAGCAACGATTGCGGAGGTAAGCGTTCCCGCAGTCAATACCGCCTTGTTTTGCTTCCAATTCAATCCTGAATTTGTTGATCGGAAAATTCTTCCCGATGACCCTGCAATAATATTCATGCTCGAATCGATTGCAAAACAAGTTGGATTAAAATAATCAAATGAAGTTGAATCGAATACTTGTCCCCATGTATTACCGCCATCAGTTGATCTCCAAAGTCCCGAATTGCTATTGGTGGATTGATTACCCCAGGTGTGAATAGACGAAGATAATATACTGCCGTCAGGATGTGATATAAGTGCAGGGACAGAAGCAATTGGGACAGGTATCATATCCCATGGAGCAGCGCCAGGTGCTTTTGCGTATTGTAAGCAGCTACTTGTCGATGAGTAGAATCCGCTGTCTGGGGACGCTACAAAAACGAATGAGGGTACGCCAAATCCACCACGATCGGTCTTGAAGTCTCCATATTTATGCCATGTGCTACAGTTATCATCTGAGTAGAGGATATCATAGGTAGCAACGAAAAGAATTCTTCCGCTGGGTGATACGGCGCACGTCTGCAAATTTGCATCAATACCACCTGTAAAATATTGACGCTCCCATGTTCTTCCTCCATCAGTTGAGCGAAAAAAACCATACTTACCATATCCCTGCCCGCATAAATAGATATCACCATTCGGAGCAAACGCAATACTCCGGTACTCAGATGCTGTGAGGCCGTTGACGATCTTGGACCAGGATTTTCCTTTATTCGAAGAACGGAAAAGATTGGTTGATCCACAATGGAACAGGTTGCCATTTATATCTGTACCCGACTTTATGATATAGCCTGCGTTAGTGACAAAGGCAGAATCCCACGTCACGCCATTGTCTGTAGATCGAAAGGAGTAAGTCTCTTGTGTAGTTGAATATGAACTAATGTGAATAGAGCTATCCGGGCTTGCTATCAGTGTGGTGTAGTTGTCGCCATACCGAATATGTGACCAGTTATCACCGTTATCAGTTGACCTCCAAAGTCCTGATTTGTCATGATCCACGTACTCAAAATAAGCAATACAATAAAGATCTCCCGAAGCAGATACAACGATGTCATAGATCTTGCCATTTGGGAATTGATGCCCAATTTGTTTCCAGTTTGCGCCATGATCTGTAGAGCGGAATAG
>DATDEW010000117.1:0-4884 GCA_036522935.1 Kapaibacterium sp. (SeqCode) | reverse complement strand
GAAGTAACACCGGAATTGCTCACCAAGATGAGTGATGCGATGCATCATCGCGGACCTGATGATGCAGGGTACTCGATCTCAAAGGACGGTCGCTGCGGGATGACATTCCGTCGTCTTGCGATCGTTGACCTTTCCCCTGCCGGGCATCAACCAATGTCAACTCCTGAGGGAAGATACACTATAACCTTCAACGGTGAAATATACAATCACCTTGAAGTCCGCAAAGAACTTGAAGAGAAGGGGTACAAGTATAAGTCACATTCCGATACAGAAACCATTCTCTATGCATTTGCAGAATGGGGCGAGGAATGCTTCAAGAAATTCTTAGGGATGTTTGCGATCGCAATCTGGGATGAAGATAAGCAAGAACTCTTTATTATCCGTGATCGTATCGGGATAAAACCACTCTACTTTACAAAACCGAACGGAAGATTCCTTTGGGCAAGCGAGATCAAAGTATTGTTAAAGCATCCGGCACTAGCTGCGAAGCTAAATGACAGAGCCTTACCTCACTATCTCTCCTTACTGATGCCGCCGGCACCGGAGACGATGTTCGAGGGTATCTATAAACTTGAAGCAGGGCATACTCTTCGCATAAACTCGAATGGCGAGATAACTGAGCGCAAATGGTGGGACTTACTGGATGCTGGTGATATTGACTCATCACTCACGGAAGCGAAAGCTATTGAGGACATTCGTTTCTTGCTTCGTCGTTCTATCAAAGATAGAATGATGTCAGATGTGCCGTTCGGCGTATTCCTTTCCGGAGGTATAGATTCGAGTTTAAACGTTGCGCTCATGAGTGAGCTAATGGATAGACCAGTCCAGACATTTACTGTTGGTTTCAAAGAACTTGAGAAGTATAATGAACTTGACTACGCTCGACAAATATCAGACAAGTTCAAGACGAATCATCATGAAGTACTCATTGAATCAAAAGATGCGCAGGATATAATAACCAAGCTTGCTTGGCATGAAGATGAGCCAAACGGCGACCCTGTCTGCATTCCACTATACTTCGTTTCAAAACTTGCCCGTGACAATGGGACAATAGTAGTGCAAGTTGGGGAAGGTAGTGATGAAGAGTTCTTAGGATACCCTTGGATGATACGTGATATGCGTTTCCGCTCACGATATTGGAAAGAGTGGATACCAACACCCCTTCGTAAGCTTGGCTTCCTTGCATCATCACCAATCGTCAAACATCCTTTGATGAAGGAGTATCTTCGCCGCTATTCATCGGATGAAGAATTCTTTTGGGGAGGTGCGATGGCATTTACTGAAACCCATAAGCAAAAGCTGTTCTCGAGTTATTCAACTGATTCGCATTCATCCTACCAATTCGCTGAGAAGTGGCATCACGAGATAAACTCTCGTTATCCCGATACAGAGTACATGCGTCGAATGATGTACCTTGAATTCCGTCAACGTCTGCCCCAAATGCTTTTAATGAGGGTTGATAAGGTTTCGATGGCGACGAGTATCGAGGCAAGAGTACCATTCCTCGATCACCGAATTGTCGAATATGCATTCCGTATGCCGATGTCGGTGAAGCTCGGAGCAGACATGGTACCAAAGAACATCTTGAAGAAAGCATCGGAAGGTATCCTCCCGAATGAACATATCTACCGCAAAAAACAGGGCTTTGCAGCGCCTGTTGCCGAATGGTTAAAGAAGGATCTAAAACCGCTCTTTGATGAATCACTTTCTTCAAGCAGAATCGTAAAAGAGCAGTTTGATATGAGCTACATCAAGAACCTTCAAACCGAACATATCGAAGGCAAGCGAAAGAACGGCGATCTGCTCTGGGTGCTTATGAACCTCATGCTTTGGGAGAAACAGTATCTGTCGTAACACGGATAAAATGATTGCACTACTCTTTGATCATCTTCAAAACATCTTGGCTATTAATCACAACTTGATATACCCCAATAGGTAGATCTTTCATATCCACTTCAACTCTCTCTATACCACCAGGTATTGTTTTTGCCAACAATCGTTGTCCAAGCATGTTGAAGATATCAATATTATTTATCGTAGCCCCTTTGGCATGAAAAGTACACAAAGAGCTGGCGGGGTTCGGAAACACTGACGACTGATTTTGGACTGACCCTTTCGGATTGTGCATACTCAAGGGTATGATCTTCCTAATACTATCAAGATTCCCGCTCTTATAGAGGTCTGTGATGATCTTACCTGTCTCGATCATGGCTGCAGTATCATTCGGCTTTGCATTTGAGGGTTGGTATGCGAAGAGTGCGTAGTCAAAGAACAGAGTATCCCCACGCTTTAGATTGTAACCAGGTTCGCTTGCCATGAGTCCTCTCATATCGCCGATAACTCCCCCAGTAATATTGCCTGTATCTATTTGCTTACTTGTCATAAAATCATATCGAAGCTCTTTGGTTGGTGGGTCATTACTAAGAGTCCACCGCTTTAATGTGGTAGCCCCTTTATCCGGACTGCCTGCTCCACGAAGCAAATAGATACCGAGCAATGGTAGTGGTTTCCCGTTGTCTTTACAATCACTACTAAAAAAGAAACCTGAAACATTGTCATTTGATAGTATACTTAACTTCCCGCCAAAATCACAGTTTCCCGTGGATTCAATATCCGCATCTATCGCAAGTGCTACTGCCGGATCAAAGAGCGTATCATTTGAAACGTAGATAAGTTTATTTTTTACGACGATTACATCCATCCCAAGTCCTTGCGAGAACATACCTACTTGTGTTTGAACATCGAACTGTGCTCGTAGGTCAGTTGGCTTTAGTGATAGTGTAGCAGAAGTATCAGTGTTCTTGTACATGAAATACATATCTTCATCACCGATGTAGTATGGCGGGCCAACTGATGGTCTTGACGATATATCGGTTACAAACATGCTGCCGTAATCCGTATTCCTTATTGGCCATTCATCGGGAGGTGTCCCGCCCGAAAGTCGCATTCCATAATTGGCAGATGACTGATAGGTGATGTCACGTCGGTATCCACTCTCGATGCTACCGGGTACAAAATCCGATGAGCCCGAATTGGGATTATAAGACATCGTCATCGTCTTATTGAGTCGGTTGAATGCTTCCATCTTGCCACCAACCCATAATCCAGCACCGAAGATTAATCCTCTATCCTTCCAAAGTGCACCGACAATATTATTGTTGTTAAACATAGAACCGTCGTTAGCGGCATGTATCTTCCAGTTGCCGGATGAATCTACTCGACGTTCAAAGGTTTGTGAATTACTTAGGGATGGTAGGGTAACTGCAATAAGCAGTCCAAGAATGAAGTAGAATCTTTTCATAACTATGTCCTTTCTGTGAGATAAGCGACAACAACCCCTAGCCGCTCAGTTCAAGAACACGAGACCAATGCAAAAGTAGCAGAAGACAAATGAGGAATTACAATTCGTAACTCCTCATTCGTAATTAATGGATTAGAATCCTTTTACTTTTCCTGCTCTCTTATAGAGCATCAAAACTGTATGCCAACCCACGAGCGTAATACCAGCGAACCACACCCAGCCATATTCTCCATGAAGTGCGACCGAATGTGAGTTTATCATCGCCCATAAAAGCGGCACTGACATATAGACGTTATGCTTCGAACGGGTACCCGCCAATGCAACGACAGAAGCATCTGCAGGATTACCTGTCTTGATGCCTGTGATGATCTTCTTCTGATTTGGCCAAATTCTGAACCATACATTGTATGCCATGATGCTTCCGAAGATAGCACCCATTTGGATCACATAACCGCGATATCCAAATCCGCCGACTTCCGTCAAGAGGAACATCGTACCGATAATAAGCAAGAAGCAGACAGCTACCCAAACTTTCCAGTTCTTAGCGATCGGGCTCTTTGCAAGGGCATCATAGATGAACGGCGCGATGAGGAAGAGATATTGCAAACCGCGACCGGGTCCCATGATATTGAGCGGGTCATTGTAAGCAGCTTTTTGAATATCAAAAATGATCATGATCATCAGGAAGCCCGTGATCCACGTAAAGGCAGCGCCCCATCGAAACCAGTAGAGTGCACGAGGCATAAGCTCGGGCACGACCTTTTTCTTCGTATCACCATCCATCGTCGCAGCAAAAGGCGCATTGACAAAGTTGAAGAAGTACAGCATACCGATCCAAAGAATGCCGGCGATGATATGTATCCACCGGAACAGCAGTGACGAATAATCTAAGATTTCCATTATATTCTCCTTAAATAGGTTAGTAGGTGTTAGATGGTACAAAAATAAGCTATTTTCTGCCCTCGCCAAGATAAAGATGCTTTTACCCTTTGGCAACCTCGAGTATATCCTTTACCTCCAAAACATGTTTTTTATAGCCACGGAGAGCTGTGTTTATCATTGCATCACCCATTTCCTTTAGGGTTGATACGGAATTGGGTGTGAGGGTTCGGAGCAGTGGATATAGCCAAGAAATATATTTGTAGCCGGAGAGTGTGTTCTTCAGCCCCTTGGTCGGGTGCATGTAACCCGGACGGAAATTATAGACCGCTTTGAATGGCAGTTTCATGAGGTCGTTCTCCGTTTTCCCTTTTACTCGCGCCCACATTAACCTTCCTTGTTCAGTGCTATCAGTGCTTTTACCCGACACATAACAAAAGGTCATATCTGAGTTATGCCGCGCAAGAGTCTCAGCAAAATGCATCGTCAGGTCGTACGTAAGCCGACGATACTCTTCCTCATTCAAACATACAGAAGAAACACCAAGTCAGAAGAAGCAAGAATTGTATCGTGTAAGTTCTGATTAAATAGAAGAGAGATCGTGAAAATTGGAATGAATGATCTCTTTTAGTTTTGGATGGGTAACGCCGCACGGTTTTCTATTAATAACAAGCACACGTTCTACATCAGGATGCAGCAATGAT
>DATDEW010000116.1:0-3067 GCA_036522935.1 Kapaibacterium sp. (SeqCode) | reverse complement strand
CAAGCGATACCACTCAGCAAGAGTCTCTTTTGTCTGACCGCTCTGGGCAAACGTACCGCCAAAGGTCATCGAACCATCGGAATGTGGACCGACAAGCATTGCACCACCCGGCATTTGCTCAAGCGAAGAAGGGGTTACGGTGAATGCGTACTCCTGCTCAAGATGCTCGGCAGTCGTCGGAGGAACAGGTGTATGTCCGGCAAAAGATGCGGATTTCCCGTTTGTAGAGGCGGTTTTCAGTTTCTCCGGCATCATGTTCTTGGTTTTCGTCGCCATAAAGTGAGTACGTTTCCTATCGAAATTTCAAGACGAGGAAAACAACCGGAGAAGTGGTTTCGTGCTATGGGGAGGGGGCGCCAGACAGCTTCCTGAACGACTACAGCGAATTTTGAGTTTATTTATTACAATGGAAAGCACACTCCATATATCGCACATTGATGAATCGCTCATGCGTTCGCTTGAATCGCTTGCCGAAAAAGAGCATACAAGTGTAGAGGAGATGGTACGCCGTTACCTAAAAAAATTGGGTGGCAACGGGTCACCCCCGGTACCAATTGACCCTTCCAAGTCAAACAGACGATCTGTTATCCGCAAACTATCAGGCGCATGGAGCGAAGAAGAAGCCCGTGAATTTGAAGACGCGACCGCACCGTTTAGAACCGTTGACGAATCTCTTTGGAAATGAGAGTTGCCGTTGATACTAATTCTATTTCTGAATTCTTTAAAGGTAATTCATCTATAAGCCAGCTCTTTGAAAACACTGAGCAGATTTATGTACCGTATATTGTTCTTGCAGAACTATACGCCGGCTTTCGCTTCGGCTCACATGAAGAAAAGAATCGAAAACAGCTTGATGCGCTTTTTGATACGTTTAGCATAGAAATACTTTTCCCTGATAGTAGCACAATCGAATATTACGCTTCTATCTATTCACAACTTCGTAGAGAAGGAAAACCAATTCCTACCAATGATATATGGATAGCAGCTATATCTCTCCAACATGACCTAACTTTGTTTACTTTCGATGGTCATTTCGGAAATGTCGATGGACTATCAGTAACTACCAAATAGTTACTTCCCCGCTGCCTCTGCTCTCTTCATCATTTCTTCGGGTGATATATCCTCAACATGAGTTGCGATCCACCATTGGTTGCCCCAGGGGTCGGTGACGCCGGAGGAGCGGTCGCCGTAAAACTCTGTCGTTGGTTCGCGGAGCGATTTCCCGCCGGCAGCGATCGCTTTTGCATACATGCTGTCGCAATCTTCAACATAGAGATAGAGCATCGTTGGCATAGCAGGCATATCGCCGTGCTGATCTCCCATCATAATGATGGAATCACCAATGAAGATCTCTGCATGCATGATGCGTCCTTCTGGTGTGAAATGTTTTTCCTTAAGTGTTGCGCCGAAGGCAGCGATCGTGAAATCAATCGTCTCGGCAATGTTCGTATTGTAAATGAACGGAGTTACCGTATGGTATCCTTTTGGTTTATATTCTACTGACATAATAGGTGCCTGTTTGTTAATGAACTAATATACGAAGATTTGGGAATGGGGGTTGGGGAATGGAGATTGGGGAATAGGGAGTGGGGTATGCGAAATGAAAAAAATAGTAATATGGCGGTTGCTCCTTCAATGACAAAGAGAGCTTTCTTACTAACGACTAAAGACTACCGACTACGAACTACCCCAAGTATACAAGCCACAAAATAACAGACCACAACCCGAGCATCAGATAGTACCAGCTTTGGGAATTTGCGAAGCCTGCATTCTTCTCAAGAAGCAATTGAACCGTCGCTTTTGGTCGAAGGAAATGGATCTGTGCATAGACACCGCCGATAAAGTGTGCGATGAACGCACCGGTGATAACATAGTACATCCCACCATAGACACCGGACATATCAATACCTGCACCAATAAGTCGTCCCCACTCAAGGCCAAATGCAAGCAAGAACAGAAGCGATGCAAGCAAACTATAGAGAACATACATTCTGAAGGCAGGATAGTCTGCAAGATCAGACCGTTTGCGTGCAAGCTTCATGAAGACGACGCACAGAAGTAACGCTATCGTCATTGGTAATGCTTTGAGGAATGTCATCTCGGGTACGTTCGCCGGAGGCCACTCTTCGTTCGTACCGCGAAGGACGAACCATCCGCCGAATAGACCTGCGAAGAGCATAACCGTCAAGCCAATATAGAGCGTAAAGCCGAGGCGCTTCGAGTTGATAAGCTCTTTGCCGTCGTGCGTTGAGTCGTGAAGTCCGGGACGTTCGTAGGTGATGCCTGCCATAGTAACTTAAAGCGAAGGATAGATAACTGCTGCGTAGAGCAATGCGAAAATAGTAAGACCAACAATGACCGAAACAAGAACAATAAGCGTCTTCTTGTTCTTCGCTTTCGTATTGATCGATGTTTTGACGTGTAGTTGGTTCTCTTGCATATTACATTTTATCGATAAGCATGAGGATAAGAATGATCGGCAGATAGAGTATTGAAGCAAAGAGTAATTGCCGCGCCGCAGGGTTCGTGCGTTTAATGGCAAGCATCACACCAGATACAAGAAATCCTAATGAAAGAATAATTGCTCCGTACGCATAGACCATCCCTGTCATACCAAGCTTTGTCGGCATGATGCTCACCGGAAGCAAGGCAACGAGATAGATAAGCGTTTGATGTGCTGCCGATATGCCTTCAGGTTCAACAACTGTTATCATCGGGAATCCCGCACGTGAATAGTCTTTGCGATACATCCACGCGATCGCGAGGAAGTGTGGTATCTGCCACAGGAATAAAATTGCGAAGAGTGTCCAGCCTCGTGCATCGATGGAGCCGGTCACTGCTACCCATCCTATAAGAATAGGTATCGCACCAGGGAATGCACCAACTATCGTCGAAAGTGATGAATACTTCTTTAATGGTGTATAAACAAAGAGATAGCCTACAAGTGTACCAATTGCTAGTAATGCCGATATACTATTAACAGCAAGGAGCAGCCAGACAACACCGACAATAGACATCACCACTCCGAAGAGAAGACCATTTGAAGCTGATACTCTCCCAGCAGGAA
>DATDEW010000115.1:0-3387 GCA_036522935.1 Kapaibacterium sp. (SeqCode) | reverse complement strand
GTACATTACAAAACCATTTTTAGAACTTTTAGAAATACGACAATGAAAAAGAACATTTTAATAGCTGTATCCGCACTTATGCTTGGCGCAGCCGGCTTATTCTTCGCCTCGAACACCGAAGCAACTCAAAAGACAGCTTCTTGCTGCTGCAAGGACTGCGCATCATGTTGCGGTGATAACTGCAACTGCCCGAACAGCGCATGCTGCTCGGCTGATGCTTGCTGCTCGAAGTAAGCCCTCTCTAATATGAATGTATCCCTCCGCCTGCTTGGGCGGAGGGAGTGTTATTCGCCCATGTTAAGTTATTAATCATTATATCCTTTTTATTTACAATGAAGCATATTCTACTTCTTTGCTCTCTTCTTCTTGCCGGCATTTCATCCGCACAAACAACGGCGCAGGATTGGCAGAAATCTGATTGTGACGGAAATACCTACGGTCTTTTTGATATGTGTGATTCGGGCGATGTTGTGGTCATGGAGTTCATTATGATGAACTGCTCGCCGTGTGTAACGGCTGCAAACCTTATGAAGACCGCAGTCGAGGAGATCGAACAGACACATCCCGGCAAAGTAAAAGTGTTCTCTATCAGCTTTAATAACACAACGACCTGCAACGTACTTCGCACCTGGAAGACCAATGCAGGATGCACATGGCCTGTCGTTGCCAACGGAAAAGATATTCTTGAGTATTATGGCGGACAGATGGCAATGCCGACCGTTATCGTTGTTGGCGGTGCAGATAAGAAAGTTATCTTTAATAGTCTTGATGAAAGCGATGGTAGAGCGGGCTTCATAGAAGCAGATGTTGCTGCATTCAAGACGGCTATCACCAATTCACTCACACAGTCATCAGTAAAACAAGAGAAGATCGTTGAGGGTGGTTTTGTCATCTCTCCAAATCCTGCATCCTACTCGATGAGCATTCATACCAGTGCAATGATGCACGCTTCGAGCTACCGCATCATCGATATGAAAGGCAATACAGTACTTGAAGGAAGATATGATGATTCGCGTGACGGAAATTTACAGCAACGTTCAGGTTCATCAGATCCTATTGTTATCTCGACACTTCCAAGCGGCGCATATACTGTACTTCTAACGCTTGTTGATGGTAAAGTACATACAAGCCAGTTCACGGTTGCCAGATAGTATCTTCTATGAATAGACGTAACTTCCTCAAGTCTCTCGGCGCACTTTCTGTTGTTGGGGCATCAGGTACGCTTCTGGCAGCATGTTCAACGGAAACACCTCCTGTAGAGACACCGAAGCGCGGTTCACAATTGCTCGGCATCCCGGCGACGAACTATGGATCGGGTGAGTTTATCGCCGCAATGGGAAGCGTTGATATATGGAAGGGAATACCGTCGAACGTCATTGCTGTCAACGGCGCGCTGCTCGGTCCGACGATACGCATCAAAAAGGGAAACACACTCAATATTAATTTTACGAACGGGCTTACAGAACTCTCGAACATCCATTGGCATGGGCTGAATGTCCCTGCTGATATGGACGGCCACCCAAAGGATGCCGTCCCCGCAGGTTCAAGCAAGCGCTATACATTTCCTGTCGTCGATAGAGCCGGTACCTATTGGTATCATGCGCATCCTGATATGCGTACAGGGTATCAGGCATACATGGGACTTGCCGGTGCGCTTATCGTCAGCGATGACGAAGAAGATGCGCTGAACTTACCTGATCGTGAGTTTGATATCCCGCTCATCCTCCAAGACAAGCGCCTTGACGCAGATAATAAGATACTTTGGGATAGAACACCCGACGATATTCCTTCAGGATATCTCGGCGATGTGATGTTCGTCAATGGTACACCTGATGCGTTTCATGAAGTAACGCGCGGACTCTATCGTCTACGTTTTATCAATGCTTCAAATGCTCGCATCTATATGCTCGGCTTTGAAGATAAACGCACGATGCACCTGATCGCTAATGATGGCGGCTTGCTCGATAAGCCGTATCCGATGACAGAGATAAAGCTCTCGCCCGGCGAACGCGTAGAAGTGCTGGTTGATTTTAAGAATGACTTGCTCGGCAGCTCTATCAAGCTCAAAACGCTTCAGTATGCTTTCAACTCATCACATCAGAACCCAAGCTTTCCGCAAGGCGCAGAGCATGATCTTGTACGTTTTGATGTGAAGTTGACAACGACAAATACATACACAGTGCCGTCCGCACTCACCTCGTATGAAAAGCTTGATCCAACGAAAGCGGTGAACACACGTTACTTCCAGTTCACGATGGACCACTCACGCGAGTATGGTCAGCATCTGATAAATAGTTTGGTCTTTGATATGGACCGAATTGACTACAGCGTCAAAGCAGGCGACCTCGAAATATGGGAGATGGAGAATCAGGGCGATGCTATTCACTCGATGCACATTCACGGTGTACAATTCCAAATAATTGATAGAAGCTTTGATGCCTTGAAACCAAATGATTACGGATGGAAAGATACGCTTCTTATTAACGGCAGCGAATACGTCCGCGTCGCCGTCCGCTTCAATGATAACAAAGGCATCTACATGTTTCACTGCCACAACCTCGAACACGAAGACGACGGCATGATGGTGAATGTGGAAGTGGTATGATGAATACCATGACCTGTCATATTTGCGGTTCGCATGATTTGCGTGATCCACTCGTCAATGAGGTGCTTGACGCAGGCGAGAAGACCGTACTTGTAGAGAACATCCCTGCTCGCATTTGTTCACAATGTGGTGAGGTGATCTTTAGTGCAGAAACAGCTGAACATATTAGAGAAATGCTTGCGAGCGGTTTTCACCCAACACGTTCAATTACATTGCCTGTATTTGAGTACGCTTAAGTTGTCTTATTTCTTCCTGACCGTCATCTCAACTCGTCGGTTCTCGGCTCTGCCTTGTTCAGTATCATTTGTTGCGACCGGTATTGTCTTGCCGTAGCCTCTTGCCCTTAGCCGTGAGTCCGCTATCCCTCGTTTGGTAAGATATTCTACAGCAGAGTGTGCTCGCCGCTCCGATAGTTTTTGGTTGTATTCGTCATTTCCGACAGAATCAGTATGCCCCCTGATCTCCACCAGTGCTGAGGGTGTTTCTTTCATAAAGCGCACGAGACGTTCGAGCTCGGCGGTTGATTCTTCCTGCAGTTCATACTTATCCGTTTCATAAAAAAGTAGTAGCGGTTGTGTGCCTTCTTCTCTGATTAGTCTATAGTCGTGCGACGTTGGTTCGACGCTGCCGCTCGGAGAAACTGTATAGAGCATTGAGTTAAAGATATGCTCACGGGTAAGTGCGGTCACACTGTATCGTCCCTCATGCCAGACCGGTATCTTGAAATCACCTGTGATGGATGTCATGGCATTGAACGAGGTATCTCTATCACTATCGGTTAC
>DATDEW010000114.1:0-4665 GCA_036522935.1 Kapaibacterium sp. (SeqCode) | reverse complement strand
ATCATACATAAGCGCATACATAACGTTAGCTATTTTTGAGATGACGAGAGGGGCAGAACCTGAAACATCATAAACTGCAGTTGTATCATACTGTGTCATTATCATTAGCTTTTCATTATCTACACTGAACTGCAGCTTCGCATTATATCTTGATAGGTGTATGGTTGCCCCTTCACACACTTTTGTGCCACCAGTTGTTTCATAGATCGTAAGTCCACCGCCAAACTCAAGCACAGCAAGGCGTGTACCGTCCGGCGAAAGCACCATGGAAGCACCTTCTTTGCCCATTACTACAATATCAACAACGGTCTGCGTATTCGGTCCGCATACTTTCACATCACCTACATTCTTTACTTCACCTTGACCAAGCGGAAGCACATCGGTTTGGATAGAATTATTACCGTTAACATCCATACCATTAACTGCAAACGTTGTCGCAGATGGTGCTGATAATGTAAACTTTCCATCTTTCGTATAGATATACTTGATGTCTGTTCCATAGCTGACTGTGATAAGACCCTCCGTCGGTTTATCATCACATCCGATGAGTGTACCTACGATAGCTGCAGGGCATGGTGAGTTCAATGTGATATCACCGAGGTTCGTTCTTTGGCTTGGAGTAAGAGTTACTTTCACCGGCGCATCTATAAAGTACAAACCGTCATTATCAGATGAGTTAACATAGATCTCGATCTCCTTATCAGCCGGAACTCGGACGAATCCAAGTTTACCTTCTGCATCAGAGTAACCGGTCTTATGCGTAAAACCACCAACCTTTACAGCTACACCCTGGATTGGGATACCATTACAGACAATGCGCATTTCTACTTCGCCAGTTTCGCCGCCATAATCCAGATTCCAGTCGGTGAAGTGCGATACTTTTCCTGTATATTTTCCTGCTGTAAGAGTTGCGCTTCCCTCTTCCTTCCACATGCCAAGTGCCTCATCAAAGTACCAGAGTGGCATTGATGCAGGTGCGGTAGCTTGTGAAGTCGGGACTGGGTAGTTAAGCGTTGCTTCTTTGCCTGCTGCAAGTGTGAGTGACTCGCCTGATGCGCCTTGCATCTCGACGCGGAAAACGCCGCATGAGATAAGAGCTACTTCTTTTCCGTCAGTCGTCTGTGCAAGGTTATCGCCGGAGAAGTTATCATAGAAGTTCGTATTGTCGGGGTTGAGATAGCGAGCTGCTACCTTTACATTGCCGACATACGGAGAACCATCAGATTTCAGGAAGCTTCCTGCCTCGAAGACGATGCTTGCACCGCCTGTGACGTTCAGCGTACCGCCAGTGTTAGCGCTGACGTTATAGCTGGCGGTATTGGCCATCATGTGAAGTTTTACCTGCGTCGTGCCATTCTTGCCTGTTTCTGTCGCACGAGCAGAGGTAAAGAATCCGCTCTTTTTGGCGAGCAAGCTTGCTCTGCCTTTACGGACTGTAGCATTCTTTAAGATGAAGATACCACGTGAATCGGTCGTTGCAATCGAAGTACCTGCGGTAACGGTAACGTTTGCCATACGGACACCGGCTTCGTCAACGACTTCGCCGTAAATGGTCGTGATCTCCGTTGGGAAGGTCGTGCCCGACTCAGGTTCAGAAGGACCCTTTGAGCAGCCATAGAAAAACACAAGCGCAAAAAGCGCCGCCAGCAATTGTGAGGATAGATTTTTCATAATGAGTTAAGAATGTGAAATAGGGACATATATAGAATGTTTGATAGAAGTAAAAGTTACAGCCATAACTGCAGTTTTTTACTTTAATCGGTGTACATAGTCAAGAGATTGTGATCACTTAAGGAGGCTGATCTTCTATTGGAAATCCTGATCTATTCTGTCATAATGCATACACTCTAAGAATCTGTTCGAAGGCATTATCCATATAATAAATATATAATTATTGAACCCATATGTCCTTATTCTTCATCTGCAAATCGTTTTATCAGGAACGATATGTCTAATATTTTCATTTGGTTAACCCCACATCGAAGCCATATTTATTGATATTTGACAATGGACGGAAGAAAAGTAATTTTCCTTGCGGACGATGACATCGATGATCGTGAGTTTTTTCAGGATGCATTATCAGAAGTATCTGCTAATCTAGAGCTTGTAATTGCAGAAGACGGGGTTCTACTTATGGAGGCGCTTAAAAGCATGGTGCCGCCACCCCCGTATGTTATTTTTTTGGATTTGAATATGCCACGCAAGAATGGTTATGAGTGTCTGGCAGACATAAGAAACTCTGATAGCTATAAAGACATACCTGTCGTTATTTTTTCTACCACCGATAATCCGGATGTTATTTCCAAAACACAGTCTCTTGGTGCAAATCTATATCTTCGTAAACCTACATCGTTCGATCTTCTCAAAAAAATGATCGATCATGTCCTTTCCCTTGATCTTAGCAGAATGGGAATCACGTCTTCAAAAGAAGGGTTTTATATAAAGATGTTCTAAGACGTAAGGTATTCATGATTAAAGCAAGCCGCGTACAGGTCAAAACAGTTTTTTTTGTTGCGGCTCTTATCCTTATTATACTCTCCGGCTTCTCGTATATCAGAATTGGACAACTCATCAAGGCAGCAGAACTTGTTGACCATACGAAAGAAGTAAAGTTATCACTTGAACGTACCTATGTTGAACTTGTCCAGGCAGAATCATCTCAGCGTGGATACATTCATTCAAAGAACACAGCATTCCTCAATAACTTTTATCTTGCTTTAGAAAATCTGAACCGTCAGATAGACAGAGCGGATTTCCTCACAAAAGACAGCCCTAAGCAGCAAGCAAATATCCAAAAACTCCGGGAGACCGTCGAGAAAAGAAATCGATTCATGAAAGAGCTATTGGCCGATTCCGAACATTCCCCAATCCCCTCTGAGCGTTGGATGGTCGGTAAAGTTATCATGGAAGACATTCGTCAACTTATATCGATCATGGGGCGCGAAGAAGACCGTCTTCTTGAAATGCGCTCTAGTGTATTTAAGAGTGAAGTATCTACAGCCCCATTACTTACTATTTCACTTACTATCGGTGCGGTTATCATTCTTGTCTTTGCCTATATTAAGATACTTAAAGAACTGAAAACATCAGACTCACTTCGTTTTGAGGTCGAAGGGAGAGAGCAACGCATACAGAGCATACTTGAAGCTGCACCGGATGCTGTCGTGACCATTGATAAAGATGGCATCATCACAAGTTGGAATGCTGAAGCAGAGCATATTTTTGGTTGGAACAAAGATGAAACAATAGGCAAAACATTGCCCGAGACCATCATCCCTAATAGGCATCATCACGGACACACCAATGGAATGAAACGTTACCTGTCTACAGGAGAAGGACCTGTTCTTAACAAAGCAATTGAAGTTCACGGACGAACAAAAGCCGGGACTGAAGTACCAATCGAACTCAAAATAGCTGCTTCCGAAGGAAATGACAGTATAGAGTTCATCGGATTTATGCGCGATGTATCGATTCGCAAAGAACTTGAAGACATTGCACGCAAGCGAACGCAAGAGATCATCGAAATTAATAAGGCACTTGTGAAGACGAATGAGGAGCTTGAGTCGTTTGCTTACATCTCCAGCCACGATCTTCAAGAGCCATTACGCCATATACAAACCTTTATCTCACGCATTAAAGATAAAGATCATGAACAATTATCGGATAACAGCAAAAAGTTTTTTTCTAAGATCGAAAGTGCTTCAGTTCGGATGCAGGCACTGATCGCTGATCTCCTCGCATACTCCCGCGCAAATACTGAAGCGAAATCCTTCGAACAAACGAATATAGAAGAGGTTATCAAAGAAGTACTCAGCGAGTTACAAGAAACCATTGAAGAGAAAAAAGCTGTCATTGAAATAGAAGGGATGTGCACAATTTCTACAATTCAGTATCAATTCCAGCAGATGTTGCATAATCTCCTAAGCAACGCTCTCAAGTTTTCACGACCCGATGTTCAACCGCATATATCGATATATTGCAAGAACATCGTCCCTGTGGCGGGAATACATCCGGAAATTATCCCCGGGAAAACGTATTGTCATATCAGTGTCACTGATAATGGTATAGGTTTTGATGAGCAATATAAGGACCGCATCTTTCAGGTCTTTCAACGTCTGCACGACAAGAACACCATTGCCGGAACAGGAATAGGTCTTGCCATTGTCAAAAAGATAGTAGAAAATCACAATGGCATTATCACTGCATCAGGTCAACCCGGCAACGGCGCACGATTCGACATCTACCTACCTGTAGATGATCATGCTGCGTAGGAGCACTTTGAATGCCCCTTATCTGTGTCTCCTACTTCACCACCCTAAAGCTCAAACTCTTCATTAATACACCATCACTTACTCGCAGGATATAACTTCCTTCTCCGAGTTTTGAAGTGGGCATCTGCAGACGCTGTTTGCCTTTCTCGAAGTATGATGCAGGCAATGACACTACTTCTTTACCAAGCACATCATAGACTGCGAAAGAAAGTTTCGAAGGTTTTTCTAAACCAAAACTAAGTGCGACATCCCCTCCCGACGACGGGTTCGGCGATAGCAACAGTGCTTCAAGCGGTAGATCACCAAAGACAGATAGAGTCTTAAATCTACCGATCAATTCAAGAACAGCAGGTTTATTTGCATCGAATGTATTCGTAGCAATAGCTTGTGCATG
>DATDEW010000113.1:0-5881 GCA_036522935.1 Kapaibacterium sp. (SeqCode) | reverse complement strand
TCGTTCAAGAACAATGAAGATATCCACACAAACACTGCCGCTGCAGTTTTTGGAGTAACAAAAGAAGAAGTCAATCGCGATATGCGCCGCAAGGCAAAGGAAGTCAACTACGGTATCATGTATGGCATTGGTGCATTTGGACTTTCGTCTCGTCTTGGCATTTCGCAGAAGGAAGGTTCGGAAATCATCAAGAAGTATTTCATGGCATTCCCTTCTATCAAGGAATACATTGATGATACCATAGCATTTGCAAGAGATAAGGGCTACGTGCAAACATTGCTCGGCAGACGCCGTTACATGACGAATATCAACGCATCTAATCAAACTGTCAGAGCGCAGGATGAGCGGGCCGCAATCAATATGCCAATTCAAGGCACTGCGGCTGAAATGCTCAAGATAGCAATGATAAATATACAAAAAGAGCTCTACACCGCCGAGTACAAGTCACTGATGATAATGCAAGTTCATGATGAACTTGTATTTGATGTATGGCCGGGTGAAGAAGAGAAGCTTAAGGCAATGGTAGTTGAGAAAATGAGGTCGGCAATGCCAATGGATGTGGTTATCGACGTCGATGCCGGAATCGGCACAACGTGGTTCGATGCGCACTAAACTCTCACGGATGGCTTGAGTATTCCCTGCTCGGTGATCACGAGGTCGAGTGGTACATCGTGCTCCTGTGAAGGTATTTCGTCAACCTCTTGCGAGCTATATGCAAGCCCTATTTTGGTTGTAGAGCTTGGTAACTGCGAAAGAAAGCGGTCGTAATACCCTTTTCCATAACCAAGCCTATTACCGAACCCGTCAAACGCCGCAAGAGGGATAAGTACATACTCTAGCGATGAAGTGTCTGACTTGATAGAAGTTGATGGCTGCATTATGCAATACGGTCCTTCAACAAGTTTATTGAAAGACTCAAACTTGACATTTTGAAACTGCTCGGATGTTACAGATTCAAGATACGGAGTAGAAATTGCCGTCCCGTTCTTTAGTAATCGCTTGATAATGCCCGATGTATCTACTTCACTTTTATACGAGATGTATGAATGTAGTGACGCAATATGTGAAGAGTAATGACTGAAAAAGTGGTCTTCTATAAGTTTTGAATAAGCCGTACGAATATTTTCAGGAATCTCGGAGCGAATGGCAAGTATCTTCTTGCGAATAGAAGCACGACGAGAGTGTATCTCCTCTTGAGTCATTACTTGATCAGGTGATAGACACTGCTAACGACCGACTTCATGCCATTTGATACTGTCGTAAGCCGCCCCACGAGTGACCCGGATGATAATCCGACAGAACTTACTGATACGGAATGAATACCGTTTGAGAGCGAGCCAAAATACTCCGTTGTGACAAGTTCACCAAGCTGTGAATACCAGTCAAGAGTAACATCAGACGGCGTCACGAGTTTATATGTCGCAGTATAGTTATTATCTGCTGTAAGCACTCTCATGCCTATAAATGAAGCGGTTAGATTGTTATTAAGTGCCTGACGGATATGTGGATCGCCGCATAGATCAGGTGAGGTAATTGTAAGAGTGTCAAGGAACGCATCAAAACACTGTTCATTCCCAGGTGCTGTAGTTGAGATTACCACGTCACCTATTGCTTGCTTTGTCACATAATACCGAAGCGGGACTTTTACGCTGGCTATATCATTGTCAGTCATGGGGACAGAAGATAATAGCTGTAAACGATAGGTATTGTCCTGATCATTAAAGACAATATTACCAGTAATGTTACCTGAAGACTGCAGAGCGCTATTTAACTTCGCAATATTAATGTCGGCAATGTCATCAGGGAAGAATTGGAATACATAATCAATTGCAAATAGTCCGAGCGAATTGAGTTTCGTATCCGCTTTTAACGAAAGTGAATCGGTGTAGTCAAGCGGTGTTTGTGTAATACTTGCTGTGGCAAGAGGTAAGATCGCTCTTACGTACGCTATTCTAACTGTATCCCGAATCACTACATGTCCGCTAATGAGATACTCAATAATAGCTGAATCTGTCGTTCGGCTCTTGCCATCCGGTGAATATACGACTTGTATCGTTTTGCTTGAGAAAGGAGAAAGCGCCAGCGGGAATGTCGAATTGGCAGATAACAGGACATTAGGATTATCGATTCGAATAGAGTCAATGGTTATTGGATAGCTGCCTGTATCAGACACTCTAATAGAAAGGGAATCTGTGCCCATATCAATACATTCAACATTTAGCACAGAATCTACCCGAGAGGCAAGTCCGTTTGGTAAAACAATCGCTTTGAGTGCTACTTGTCTGTACTTACCTCCGGATGCGGTGCTTTTTGCAAGTGCACCGAGTACATCTGATACGAGACCTATTGTTGTTGCAGTGAATCGGAGATCAACACGAATGGTATTGTTGGGAGCAATAGATTGTGGTACAGTGGGATTAGTGAGCAATGTAAATACATTCGGAGGTATGATCTCTTCAAGTTCAACAGGGGCACTACCATTACTTTGTAGATAGACGAATGTATCAACAACCTCTCCAAAATTACGCACACCAATATCGATAAGGTCTGTAGAGAATGAAAGTTCCGGGAAGGCGATCTCACCGCGGAATTCACATTTTAACTCACCGCTTACTTTGCCGAAGGCAGTACTTCTTCCATTTACTATCCCAGAAGGAGTAGCCGCGATAAATCGAGCTAGTATGACGAGCGAATCATTTGGTCCTATTTTTTCAGGGAATGCAAACAATCCGTCTTTTGGATATGCTTCAAAGAATATCCCTCCATCATCGTTTTCTAACAACAGATCGTAGATATCAATACTATCAATACCACCGCCATATATGGTATATGATGTATCTTTTGTATCACCAAGGGCTACCTTCCCAAAATCAATAAATGACGGTTTGACGGACACATCAGGTTGTGTTGAAGTAACATTTCCAATAAGAAATACTTCTTTGATCTCAGAAGCAGTTTGAATTTTGAGAATTGCCGTTCTCTGATTTGGCCCCTGTGGTATACATCGTAAGAGTAGATTGATACCTTCACTTGGTGCAAGAGTGATAGTTGTGGGACCATTTGCAATGATGAACTCGCCGGGCACAGACACCGCTGGTTGGATGACAATTGAGATGATTTCAAGTGGTGTGCTCGTCGGATTCTCAACCCCAAGGAATGCATCACGTGAAAAACCTAATTTCACATTAGAAAACAGAACAGTGTCCCTACTTGTCTTGACTTGGGCAAAACAAGTAGTAGAAACCAAAAGAAGCAATATGAAAGAAGTTAACCTCAAAGTGCATTATAGAACCTATTATATAAATGCTTTTGAGGCGAAAAAGTTACGGCAACATTGCCCTGTATTTCTGATAGTTTGCCCGATTTAGGTTCGCTTCGGTCGGTGCAGCAAGTTTTTCCTTCTTTTCAAGGGCTTCTATGGCTGCTAGGCGGTCTTCTGAAGGCGGATGGGTCAGGAATAGCTTTTCAAGATCACTGGTTCTCCCGGTCTTTTGAAGGGTCTTCCTCATGAAATATTTGATGGCACCCGGATGCCACGGTTTACCGGAGATCGAATTGAGAGCATAGAAAGAATTCTGATCTGCGTCTGTCTCATCGTCACGACTAAACTTCAAGAATACAAGATTACTACCTATATTCGAAGCGATCTGAATCCACGGTGCAGAGTTATTCCCAAGTAGTATTGCAGCTGCTGTCTCCACTCCGTATTGCTTTGTCATTTGTTGCGTAGAGTGTCGGTGATCGGCATGTGTTACTTCATGCCCCATAATGCCTGCAAGCGTTGCTTCATCATCGATATACTTCATTAAACCTGTATAGACGTACATAGCCCCGCCCGGGATACAGAACGCATTTACCGTTTTATCATCTTTAATGATAGTTACTTCGTATTTGAAGACACGGTTCTTGATAACGGGAGATGAAACGATCTTATTGACTATACCTTGTACATAACTGCGGATAGTCGCATCGTTAAGCACAGGATACTCATTTGGGTTTTTGGCAATCTCAGCTTTTATCTTGTTGCCGAGAGCAATATCGTCTTGCGTTGAATAAACGTTCAGACCGCCGCTACATCCGAAATAGGTAAATATTGAGAGAAATGCGATTACGGTTACACCGCTATATATTTCTTTAATTTTCATGTGTTCATATTTTAAGGACATGTTAAGTAAACCCAATTCCTGACGAATAATTCTACAAAAAAAAACGGGCGGTAATGCCGCCCGTTTGGAAAAGGAATACTTGCCCTTATTTTATCTCAAAAAGAGACTTGTCCGGGTTAGTATTGAACTTAACTTCCGTGTAGTCCACATTCATGTTCATGGGACCAGTAATGACGGTTTTGAATGGCATCGGAATGTCCTTTACCTTTTTGAAGTCAGAATAGTCGTACATTACATCGCCATCTTTTGTCTCTTGTGTTCGACGAACGAGATACCCTGTCTTTTCACTAATATACCAAGTTTCTTTACCTGTACCAACCTTATCAAGCGTGATGACGTAGCAATCACCATGCTGTGTCTCAGCAATGCCACGGAGTGTAGCATTCTGAAGCGGATCTTTGAGCATTAACTCTTTATGGAACATTACGAATGATTGTTCATCTGTAAGTTCTTTGCCTTCAATGCCCCTGCTAAGTTGCCCGCCTTGATACTCATATATCTTGCTCCCGTTATTCTTACGCTCGATCTTAGGTACGCTCTGGAGAGTAAAAGTTTCATAACGTAAGTTCGGATACATTGCAATTTCAGTCATAGTACCTGAATAACTAGCTGTGGCATCCATAATTGTTATTGTAGAGTTTTTCTCAATAGAAGTTACCTTTTCGAGTGCAGGCCTATTGATCGATGCCCAGTACTTATCGATAACCTGATCAAGTGTCAAAGCTGCCGGCTTGAGTGCGGCATCAACTTTGGCGATTGGTTTAAGATCAAGATCATAGGCATTGAACTTCCCGAAACGCTCAAGCTTAGAGACGATCTTGCTCGCATCGCCGGTAACAAGCACGTTTAAGTCATTTGGCGGATAGACCTTTTGTGCTGTCTTTCGAAGTTCATCTGAAGTGAACTTCTCTACACGAGCGGGATACCCCGAATAATAATCTTTTGGCAAACCATACTGAATAATATCTAATGCTTTTGCGCTTGTCGCCTGTGGGTCAGCAAGTTCCATGAGATACTTCCCTGTTACAAGTCCTTTTGCAAAGTTAAGCTCTGCATCTGGAATATTCTCGGACGAAAGGCGGCGATATTCAATCAGCATTTGGTCGAGAGCTGAATCTGTAACGCTGTTTCGTACTTCTGCTACACCAACGAGCACACCTCTATCAAGTAAGCTTGTGAGTGAACCGCCGGGGGTGTATGTATATCCATGTTTCTCGCGAATATTTTGGAAGAGACGATTTTGGAATCCAATTAGTCCGTTTCCTGCCCAAATTGCGGCAAGGAAGCTTGCCTTCTCGTAATCAGGATCCGTCTTCGTCATTGCAAGGCGTTGCAAGCGAAGCGTTGACTGAACTGAGTTTGGTCTATCAACAAGCGAGAAGTTCATTCCCTTGGTTTCTGGAAGAGGCGGGAAAAAGATCTTTGCTCTTTCGCCCTGTTTCCAATCACCTATGTTCTTTTCGAGCATTGCAGTGATCTCTTCTTTAGTAACATCACCAACGACAGCAAGAAGAGTATTTGCAGCAACAAAGTTTGCATTGTGGTATTGCTCAATATTTGAACCGGTAAGAGCATTGACGGTCTCTTCGGTCTCGAAGTTGCCATAAGGATGGCCAGGATATGTTAACCTTCTCCCGAGACGGCGACCTGGTTCAGCAGAACTGCGCTTGAGAGACTTCAACCCTGAAAGTGTCTGGCTCCGATACTTTTCGAGT
>DATDEW010000112.1:0-5927 GCA_036522935.1 Kapaibacterium sp. (SeqCode) | reverse complement strand
ATCCAGTTATCGTACTCGGTTTTATCAATAGCCGGTTTCGTTACCTTGTCTGCAAAATACTTCCAGGTCGAATCAAAGTTCTCTGCTGTCGAGCGCAGTGTCATCACAGAGAAATCACGTCCATCGTTGCCGCCAATGCCTGAGCCAATGCGAAGCATTTTTCGACGATAGTACTGCTTGGAAGTTACTTGTGAGCCGCTGCTTGGGATAAGATTGAATGCCATATATTCATTCGCGGCGTCGGTCTCTGTCTTCAGGACAGTCATGCCTCCCTTAATAAAGAGAAAGCCCGTTACCGAAGGGACATCTTTACTTTCACGGAGGATGACCTGGATACCGTTATGGTCGAATTCCTCTACGCCTGTGATCTCAAGATCATCAGGTGTAGCACGCAGTGATACTGCAGCAGTAATGAGAACAGACAGAACAAGTGTGAGCTTCTTTATCATAGGTTACCAGTTCTGTATAAAGTTTTCGTGAGAGAGCAATTTTGGGTCAAGACTATTCTTTGAGAACGACCCGTAGTTTGTCGCAAGTCCGAGCACATATGGTTTGCCAATGACATACCTTTTTAAGTAATCATTAATGTCTTTACGATTTACTTTTTGTAGTTGGTCGAGGTACCCTTCATAATAATCAAGCCCTGTTGATGCCCACCAGAATGCTACCGTCTTCGTGAACTCTGATGTACTTTCCGTGTCATAGAGGATACGGCTCCGGAGCTGCGCCTTTGAGGTTTCCAGCTGTTCATCAGTGTAGTAGTTCTTATCAGTGAATTTCTTTACTTGTTTCCAGTAAATATCCATTGCCTGCTTAAGCTTCTCAGGAGTAGCATAGACATCACCTTGTATCGGACCAACAAGACGCTGTGTATAGTACCAGAAGTTTCTGCCCATTGCAATGCCGGACTCAAGCAATGCTTTGGTAAACTCATGCTCATCTTGTTTGATGATCTCGCTGAATACGTCGGCGGCATATGTTGCTTTATCGTCAACACCTATCGAAGGGCCATGCCAACGAACGAAGACAACGGATGTCGGCTGCTCGACAAAATCCGTTACAAACTTATTTCCGAGCAGTGGCTCCATATCCGGTGTCTTCTCTGCCAGGAACGGGTCAGGTCCCGGCTTCCAAGAGTCAAAGTAATCCGGTACAAGGTTTTTTACGTCCTCGGCTTTAATATCACCTGCAATAATGAGGAGCGAGTTATTTGGGATGTAATACTTCTCTTTAATTGCGAACATCTTTTCGCGTGTTGCAGAAGTGATCGTCGGTCTTGTGCCAAGCGGTTCTTTGCGGCACCGGTTCTTTCCCCAAAGTGCTTGATTGACACCGCGATTAAATCCGAAGTATGGGTTCGATTCATTCCTATCGAACTCACCGAGCACAACCGTTATCTGTTGGTCAAGTTCTGACTGTTTGAAGAGCGGCTTCATGATAGCAGTCGCCATGAAGTCAAGCCCTTTTTCAAAGTTACGTTTCGGGAGAGTGAAGTAGTACTGCACGTTCTCTTCATGTGTCTCACCGTTATAGACGATACCGAGGCGATCAACTCTGTCGAGGAATAGGTCTTCACTTGTATCCTTCGCGTTCGAAGTGAAGAACATATGCTCATAGAGATGGGAAAGTCCGTTGTAATCTTCGGGTTCTGTGAACGAGCCGTTCTTGACTGCAAGATTTATGGTTACGATCGGGTTCAGGTGGTTCTCGATGACAAGCACCTCAAGGCCGTTATCAAGCTTAAAGCGGGTCCAGGGCGGAAGCTGAGCAAATGTCGGGACGGCAATAAAAAATGCTGCTGCCAGCAAGAGAACCCGAAACAGGTTGTTTTTCGTCATATTGATTATTACTGCGACTTTTGCGAAGAGTTTCATAAGGGAATGGAAAACGCTATTTTCGCGAAAAGTTCACAAGCCGGAGTGCTATAGAATCTTGTAGCGCGGTTATCTCTTTCATCGGGGAAGTAAAATTGTTTGTGATAATGCAAAATGCGAACTGCTCGCCATCGGCATCGGTGCAATACCCGGCCAAACTTCTGACGCCTGTAAGTCCGCCGGTCTTAGCGAAGACCTTCCCTTCGGCAGCGGTACCTTTGAGACGGTCGGAGAGTGTCCCGTCTTTTCCCATAACCGGTAGCGACTCAAGGAAGGGAGGGTAGAGCTTTGCATCGCGCTGCATTGCCCGTAAAATGGCAACAATACCATCAGGTGTGACCATATTCATTCGTGAAAGGCCCGATCCATCAGCAATTGCAAATCTATCATCAGCTATACCTATAAGTGCGAGATATTTTTTTGCTGCGTCAGCGCCGGTTTTCCAGTCTCCTTTTCCCCCTGACTCTTTAGCTACGGTACGAAATACCTGTTCTGCAAAAAAATTATTGGAGCGCTTGTTCATCACTTTTAGTAACTCCGGAAGCGGCGGACTCTGGATATTCCCTAAATGAGTGAGAGAGTTATACTGTGGTTTTTCTTTCAGTTCACGAGAGGTAAGTACTCCTCCGGTTACAGCGATCCCTGCAAATTGAAGTTCTTCCTTATATACTGTCCCTGCGTATAACGATGGTGATTCGACCGTTATCTGTTCAAAGACCGCCTTACTTCCTTTTGGTATCTCTCCGGAGATAGCGATCTCATTACCACCCATTGTCCGGCTGATAGTAAGCGGTGTGATGGATGTATCTTCACTTGGTATTGTAACGGCAGTATTCTCCCTTTCGACATAATCTGTCTCAGGAATAATAGCGACAAAAGGACGTGAACCTGGCTGTGCATTCGGTGCAACCGAGACACTGACGACATTATCGGCAAAAGACAGTGCAGATGTCTGTGTTGCATAGTAGAACGGGGCATCATCAATTGCCCAGCCAAGAGGATAAATGTCATCTGTAAAATATGTATCATCAACGATAATATTCCCCTCGATCTTTTCAATCCCTCGTTTTAAAAGTGTATCTACCCATTGCTTAAAGACCGATGATGGTTCTTTATCGGGATACATAGCTGTAGAGCCAAAGGTCGGATCACCTGCTCCGCGAATAATGAGGTCACCCGTCATTACTTTCTTAGTGAACTTCCCGTTGGTAAAAAGCCCGGTCGAGTACTGGAAGGTCGGGGTGAGCGATACGAGTGCAAGTGCAGATGTAATAAGCTTCATGTTCGATGCAGGCAGGAAGCTCTTTTTCGTATTTGTCCCATAGATGACCTCACCGGATTTGAGAGACTGTATCGTAATGCCCCATAATGCGTTATCGGCATACTTACTTTTCATTACCAGGTCAATATCTTTTCCAAGTGCTTCAATAGCTGCTTGTTCAGACTTTGTTCGCTCACCTGACGGCGCAGTGACAGTTTGGGCTGAGGATGAAGCAAACGATAAAAACATTATCAGAAAGAGAGTGGCAAATCTCCCGCCGAAAAGAACCGATACGGTATTCTTTCTTGTTTTGGTATACATAATCACTCTATATCATAAAACAATGTCACAAGCAGAATTAGTCGCAGAAATGCCCGCAACCAACACTGATTTCCTCCCTCTCAAAGGTATTGACCATATTGAGTTCATTGTCGGCAATGCAAAGCAATCTGCATATTTTTACCGCTCGGCGTTCGGCTTTTCAGTCACAGGTTATGCAGGGCTTGAGACCGGCTCACGCGATAAAGCAAGCTACGTCCTTGAACAGGGCAAAGTACGCATCGTCCTGACGACACCACTTACGATGGATCATGCACTTAACCACCAGCTTGCAAAGCATGGTGATGGAGTTGGCGTCATTGCCATCACCGTAGATGATGTCGAGTCGGCATACCATGAAACGACAAAGCGTGGAGCTGTAGGCGTATCCGAACCACGTGAAGTGACCGATGAGAACGGTACATACAAAACCGCTTCTATCCGCACATACGGCGATACGATCCATACTTTTGTTGAGCGTAAGAACTATAATGGTTTTGCACCGGGCTATAGAGCAATTACAGATGTTGATACTGTTGCCCGCCCGACAGGCATTGCAGCAGTTGACCACATGGTCGGGAATGTTGGCTGGAATGAAATGAACACGTGGGTAAAGTGGTATGAAGAGGTAATGGGCTTCCATGTCTTCGTCTCATTCGATGATAAAGATATCAGCACGGAATACTCTGCCCTTATGTCAAAGGTAATGGCAAGCGGTGCGGAGAAGATCAAATTTCCTATTAACGAGCCTGCTACCGGAAAGCGCAAGTCACAGATCGAGGAATACATTGACTGGTATAATGGTCCGGGCGTGCAGCATATTGCTCTTGCAACAGGTGATATTATCGCAACCGTTACGAAGCTTACAGAGCAAGGGGTTGAATTCCTTCGCGTGCCATCAACGTATTACCGCGAGCTTGAAAGCCGCGTCGGCAAGATCAATGAGCCATTAGATAAGCTTGAAGAACTTGGCATCTTGGTTGACCGTGATGATGACGGCTATATGCTTCAGATATTCACAAAGCCGATACAAGACCGCCCGACGGTATTCTTCGAGATCATCCAACGCCGCGGCGGACGCTCCTTCGGCAAAGGAAACTTCAAAGCGCTCTTCGAGTCAATTGAACGCGAACAGGATCTAAGAGGTAATTTGTAAGTTATCTTAGAGCGGTACACGCATGGATACTAACGAGCCGATTCTTGAACGTGTATATAAAGCAGCATTAAAAAGCATTCTTTATGTCCCACATGCTGTATTACAAATGTCAAGACCAGAGCGGCTCATCAGTCCCGAAAATATTAGGGAAGTGATCGCTCACGGAGAGATCATTGAAGATTACCCGACAGATACACGAGGGCATAGCTGCCTGATACTTGGGAGAGCAAAAGATGGAAGACATATCCATGTCGTTTGCTCTCCAAAAGAAGAGTATTTGACAATAATCACTGCGTACATCCCATCGCCAAGTGAGTGGGATGATGATTTGAAACGGAGGAAAGAACGATGAAATGTATGGTCTGTTCAGGCACAATGGAACGCGGTACGGCGCCATTTCACATTGATAGAAACGGCTACCATCTTACAATGGAAGCAGTCCCTGCATGGGTATGCTCTCAATGTGGTGAAGTATATTTTGAAGAATCAGAAGTTGCTTCAATTCAAAAAGCTATCGGAGCACTCGACGAACAAGTAATAGAACTTGCCAAAGCTGCATAACGTGTGACTCTCAAACTCCAAGACGCTACAATCTCTTACGAGCTACGGAATTGGGACATCGTTACCGATGCACCGCCCCTACTCTTTCTCCACAGTGCATTAAGCACGCGGAAGGAGTTTGATGCTCTTTCTCAGTATTTCGCAAACCGCAGGCAAATCCTCTTCGACTTCCCTTCTCATGGCGAAAGTACGACAAGCCAAACCTCTTTCACGGCCTCAGAACTTGCTCGTTATACTCGTTCGCTTTTAGAGCACCTTGAAGTGTATTCAGTTGACATTATCGGTTACAGTATGGGTGGTTATGTTGGGATAGAGCTTGCTCTTATGGCTCCCTCAATGGTAAAGAGTATTGTCAGCCATGCTATGAAGTTCTACTGGACAGAGAGTGCAATAGTAGAGGCAACCACAGGTCTCGATGTCGACAAGATAAAGGCGCGTTCACAGAAAGGATATGACATGCTCTCGGGGATGCACGAAGCGAACGGCTTAGAAAAGACTGTTGCATTGACCAAGAGTATCATCACAAACTTTGCAATATCTCAGCTCCGTGAAGAAGACCTTTCAAAACTCAACTGCCCGCTCTTACTAAGTGTTGGCGATAGAGATGAACTTGTCTCGCTAGAGGAAATATCGAAGTTATATCTGGCATTAGATAAGAAGAAGGTATCACTTGCCGTCCATGCAAACTCTCCTCATCCGATCTCGAAATTAGATAAGGAGTCGTTTACACATGCCGTGCGAGAGTTTTGGAAGTTTA
>DATDEW010000111.1:0-4972 GCA_036522935.1 Kapaibacterium sp. (SeqCode) | reverse complement strand
CTTTTACTCCGCCAACGCGCTTCTGCTTACCTTCAAGTTTGATGATATGGTATCCGTAGCGGGTACGTACAGGAGTTTTGGTGTACTGCCCGACTTGAAGATTGTAGACTGCATCCTCGAACGAGCGTACCGTCATACCGGCAGTAAAGAAGCCAAGGTCACCGCCATTCTTTGCTGTCTGGACATCGTCAGAGCCTTCCCATTCATTCGAGTCTTTCTTAACGGGTACTCCCTTTCTATCTAGCTCATTTTTGTCGTCAGTTTCTAAATATTTGTGCGGGTCGAGAAGGAAATTGAAGTACGCATCACCCATCGCTACAATAGAGAACTCAATTCCTGAGTTAATTCTATCAAGCGCCTGCATCACCCTCTTGTATGCACGAAGTGTATCGGCAGGGTCATTTGGGTTCTTGATCCCTGAAAGAAAATGACGAGCACTTACCTCTGTCTGTCGGCGATCATACATTTTTCTGATCGAAGGCTCGGTAAGTTCTTTATCAAGCAAGAATGGACCTGCAAGCATCTTCTTGTACCCGTCTATCTCTGAGATGATCTTCGGGTCTTTATCAAGTCCTATCTCTTTTGCTTCAAGAAGCTTCAATCGGTAGTCCGAGTAGAGGTTCAAAAAGTCCTTAAGCGAGTCAAGACCTGAACGATACGGGTCCTTATCGTTCATACGAAGGTATGCCGACTCAAACTCATTTAACGTGATCGCTTCTTTACTTGAACGAATGACCGTTGGAGAAGCAGCACCGGTCAACGAAGACTGACCTTTTTGAGCAAATGACTCCCCTGCCAAAAGCACGAGAACCAGTAAGAAGATAGAGGATACTTTTTTATTCATCTGCATATTTCAAACAAAACAATCAGTAACTACGAATGGGCAAAGTACTTGGTTACACTTACTACTATTTTTTTCGTGATAGTGCCTTGCGGGCTGCAATGACAATGTCACCTGACGTTAAGCCGAAGAGCTTCATGAGTTCATCCGGATCACCCGAACCGCCGAATGTATCTTTGACACCAACGAACTCCATTGGAACAGGGTATTCCTTCACAAGGTATTCAGCTATCGTGCCGCCAAGACCGGCTGTTATCTGATGTTCTTCTGCGGTTACGATCGCGCCGCACTCTTTGGCTGCAGCGAGTATCGTTGTCGTATCAAGCGGCTTAATGGTTGATACATTGATAACACGAGCATCAATTCCTTCTTTTGCAAGCTCATCTGCTGCTACGAGAGCCTCCCAAACCATTGGTCCGCATGCACAGATGGCGATATCACCACCTTCACGGAAGACTTGGGCTTTGCCGATCTCAAACGGAGTATCTTCGGTAGTGAACGAAGGTACGTCGACGCGTCCGAAACGGATATAAACCGGACCAACGAATTCACCTGCAGCTATCGTCGCCTTCTTCGTCTCATTAAAATCACATGGGACAAGAAGTGTCATGTTTGGAAGAACACGAGTTATCGCGATCTCTTCTAGTACCTGATGGGTTGCTCCGTCGGGTCCGACAGAGATTCCTGCATGTCCGCCGCCTATCTTTACATTGGCATCATTATAGCACATCGAAATACGGATCATATCGGTATTTCTGCATGCAGCAAATGCGCCATAGCTTGCAAAGAACGGGACTTTGCCGCTTAAGGCAAGTCCGGTTGCAAAAAGCGTTGCAGACGCTTCCATGATTCCTGCAGAGAAGAATCTATCCGGAAATTTCTCCTGGAAGTATGAGGTCATAACCGAACCGGTTATGTCGCCACCTAAGACAACAATATTGTCATACTTTTCACCAAGCGTTACAAGTCCTTCGCCAAAACCGAAGCGAGTTGCCTTCTTGCCATTCATTGGAAATGCATTAGGCTTCACTGTGCTTCCATTGGTGGATGCCGTCTCTATTTTTCCTGCCATTGTATCTAATACCTGACTCATTGTTACGATCTTTGAATGTTATTATACTAACTCAGCAAGTGCTTTTTCTGCTTGCTCCGGGTTCGGTGGCTTACCGTGCCAACGGTAATCATCATTCATAAAGCTGATAGGATGTCCCATGTAGGTCTGTGCAATGATGCAGGTTGGCTTCCCTTTTGTTGCAGCAGCCTCTTTGAAAGCAGCGCGGATCTCGCTGATATTATGGCCATCGATAAAAATCGTATGGAATCCGAACGCAGCCCATTTGTCTTGGACCGGATCAACTTCCATCACATCATTCGTGCGTCCGTCTATTTGACAATGATTTCTATCAACGAGAACACAAAGATTATCAAGTTTCCAGTGGCTGGCGAACATCGCTGACTCCCAGATCTCACCTTCTTGCAATTCACCGTCACCGGTGATGACATACACGCGGTGGTCGTTCTTCGATACATGCTTATCAGCGAGTGCCATACCGACACCGATACCGAGTCCCTGCCCGAGCGAGCCTGTTGAGGTCTCAATTCCCGGCAGTCCCATATCACGTCCCGGATGTCCCTGAAGACGTGAGTTTAACTTACGTAACGTAAGGAGTTCTGCTTTTGGAAAGAATCCTGAATTGGCAAGTGTCGAATAAAGCACCGGAGCCATATGACCTGCAGAAAGGACGAATCTATCACGTTCTGCTTTCCATGGGTTGGCAGCATCGTAACGCATAACCCCACCAAGGTAGAGTGTCGCCATTACGTCTGAAATACCAAGCGGTCCGCCGGAATGTCCGCTTTTAGCTAAAACGAGCGAACGGATAATATCACGACGGATCTCCTTGGCAGCAGAAGCTATATAGTCATCAGTATTGTCTGCTGAGTTAGAGAAAGGTGTAAATCCGTTATATCCATACGCTTCGACAAGGTCAGCTGGTGCTGTAGGTCGAGTTGAGCCGTGAAACCCTGTTTCGAGCGGATATATATGAAAATTGAATGAAGCCATTACTATCAGAATTGTCAATAATTGGACACTGAGAAACATGAAAACACCATAAATAATTAGGAAAATAGTGGAATAAGGGTTCAAAATTTCCAAGAAAATCTTTCAAACTATTTGGAAATGCGAAATAAATTAGCTATTTTCGTATGGGGTAACTTCTGTTGCCCTAACTATCTGCCCGTAAATGGGGCAGATAGTGCAGTATAAACGGAGGAAAGTTGCTGCCCGAAACTTCGCAGTTGTGATTTGGTATAAACAAAGTGCCGGATTCATATAACTTCTCACAAGTTACAGAACGCACCGGTATGAAGTAGGTGTTTACTCACATACATCCTGTATAAAGCAATGACAAAAGCAGATATAGTCAACAGAGTCGCTCAGGCGACAGGTGTTACGAAACTCGAGACCGAGATACTCGTGGATGGTTTTTTTAAGACCATTTCCGATTGTCTTGCCGAGGGAAATCACTTTGAGATCCGTGGTTTCGGAACATTCAAGGTGAAAAAGAGAAAGCCACGCATTGCCCGTAACCCCCGCACAGGTGAAGCCGTGCCGCTAGACGTACACTATGTACCGACATTCAAGCCATCGCGCGAACTACGTGCGATGATCGATGAAGGGATGAAAAATCAACCTAACGCCGAATAATTTCTATACTAATCTAAGAAACAACAAACGATATTTGTGAATACAGAAGAAGTGTCGCAGTCCTCTGGCGACGAAGAGAAACGTACTCTCCGAGCAGAAGAGATCATACTGGAGCGTTTAGTTAATGCCCCTCCAACAAAGCCGCAAGCGCCTGTATCGGTAACACTTATTGTTATTGCTATAATCCTCGGCATAGGGTACATACTCTTTGTTATTTTTGATAAACCGGATGAATTCGCAAACGTACCTGCGCCTGAGGCTAACCCACACGCTGCTCCCGTAGATTCGTCCGAACTCAACTCAAAACGGCTTCACTTTCAGAAAGAGATAGATTCTCTCGAAAGCGTACTTGAATCCAACCCCGAAGATGATATGGCAATGCTTCATCTTGGGAATCGGTATTATGACGTAGAGAACTGGGCTAAGGCGATGCCTCTCTACGGTGCTTACCTTCAGGCACATCCCGAAGATGTGAATGCTCGTGTTGACTTTGCATTCGTCATAGCTCAAACTTCGGGTGACTACAGTAAGGCCGTTGCGGAGATAGAAAAAGGTATAAAACAAGACCCGACGCATATCAATGCTCTCTTTAATGCCGGCATCCTCTCACTCCGTGCGAACATGAATAATAAAGCCGTTGCACTCAAGACAGCCAGATCATATTTCAAGCGTGCACAGGTACTAGCCAAGACCAAAAATCCACAGATGGCTGCGCAAATAGAAGAGATACTCAAGGAGATGGATAACGTCGAAAAACAGACGAAATAGCCGATTCTGATTCCTGTAACTTTTCGTATTCAAGAGTGCTTTTATTAAGGGTAAATTACATTGCCCTACTCTTTGCTACGTGTTGTTTATTAGGAGGAAATCATGGATAGACGCTCTTTCTTACGGGGTGTAACAGGGACAACTGAAACATCTCAGGTTTCTGATGTTACTCTTCGTGCTGGTAACAGTAACCGTGATCGTGCCAAGATCACATCAACCCTTTCACCATGGATGCCCGATGAGAACCATCCATGGAATACCCACAGCATTAATCACCTCTATCGCAGAGTCGGCTTCGGTGCGACGCTCGCAGAAGTTTCCGCAGCCAAAGGAAAATCTCCTGGCCAAGTGATTGATTCATTGCTTGACAATGCCCTCCTTTCAACTGGCAGTATGCCTGCCGAACCATACAAAGCTGACACATGGCTTCATGTTGGACCATATCTCGGTGGTGATTATGACAAGCAACTCCAGCAGCAGCAAGCATATTCGTATGCTAATCTTGAGATCCGTCGGGACTGGACAGTCCAGATGGCAAAAGAAAACATTATGCTTCGCGAGAAGCTATCACTCTTTTGGATGAATCACTTCGTTATTGAGTCTCTCAAAGTTTATTACCCGCAGATGATGTATCGTTACCTTGACTACATGCG
>DATDEW010000110.1:0-4938 GCA_036522935.1 Kapaibacterium sp. (SeqCode) | reverse complement strand
CAGTGAAATGATAATTGCTCATCATTTGGCGAATAGGACGCGAGCTTGCATTCGATGCATCTTCGGCATAACCGTAGCGGCTGAATGCACCTGCGGAAGTGAAGAGCCGATCCCATCCGTATCCGCCGGATGAATTTGCGATGAGCGCATGTCCGAGCGCTGCTTGGTAGAACTGGTCGCCGTCGAGACGACCGTACGAATCGAACTCTTGGCCTAAGATGAGATTCGCATAGTAATCAAGCACCGTCTCGAGCGAGCGGTACTGCTGCCCGTGATTCAGCGACTGGCCTCGGGTATAAGGGAATGCCACTTTGTCGTCAGAGAAACGTGCAAGCGTCGTCAGAGTGCGGGAGTTATATCCGGGGCGGTTACTCGTGACATACATTTGTGCTGTGTATCCTTTGTCGCCGTATCCGGTGATATTAAATGTGATATTGCATTGAATCCTGTCTCCCTCAAAGTTTGTTGTCCAATTGTAGGAATTCAGGTATGCCTCGACATCGGCAGCGAAGGATTCCCAGTTTCGGCGTTCTTCTTCGGGCGGATTATTAAGGTTAACAATGACCTTCGCCTGGATCTCCTGCGAGAGCGAGGCACGGATACCGAAGGTACAAAGGCACAAAACAAAGAGGATGCGGAGCTTCATTCTTCTTAAGCGTTAAAATGTAGTATATTGCTACGTTTTTAAGGGAGGAAAGATTCTCCGATAGTGTGACGGCACAATGAATTGCCTGTCATCTTAACACATTACAAAACAGATCTTATGGCGTGGTTCGCACGGTCGAAAGACAAGATAGATACAGCAGAGAAACGGGAAACCGACAATATGCCCGATGGCATGTGGACGAAATGCCCCGACTGCAAAGAGATTCTCTATAAAAAACAGCTTGAAGATAACCTCTTCACCTGTCCGAAATGCGAGAAGCATTTCCGCATCGGCTCGAAAGAATATTTTGATATACTCTTCGATGAAGGCGCTTTCGAAGAATTAGCGGGAAATCTCATTCCTGCCGATCCACTGAAGTTTACCGATACAAAGGGCTACCCTGCCCGCGTCGTTGATGCTCGGAAGAAATCACACTTGAACGAGTCAATGCGTTTAGCAAAGGGCATGATAGAAAACGAGCTTGCAGTTGTCGGCGCAATGGATTTCGGATTTGTCGGCGGCTCGATGGGTTCTGTCGTGGGCGAGAAGTTCGCACGTGGCATTGATGAGGCGATCGCCAGCAAGTGTCCGTACATCATGATCAGTAGCTCAGGCGGAGCGCGTATGCAAGAGGCGGCGATATCGCTCATGCAAATGGCAAAGACAAGCGCGAAGCTTGCACAGCTTTCCGACGCAAGACTTCCTTATATTAGTATCCTGACCGACCCAACCACAGGCGGCGTAACAGCGAGCTTTGCAATGCTTGGTGATGTGAACATCGCCGAGCCGAAAGCACTCATCGCATTCGCAGGTCCCAGAGTCGTCGAGCAGACGATCCGCAAGAAACTACCACCCGGCTTCCAGAAATCCGAATTCCTTCTCGAACATGGATTCGTCGATATGGTAGTGCATCGTAAGGAGTTGAAGCGTACAGTGGGGGTGGTGTTGAAGCAGATGAAAGTAGAAGTGGTCAGTGGTCAGTGACCAGTGGTCAGTTGAAGAAGGAAGGCAAGAGTTATTTTACTTTATATTATTTCTTAGAGAAAGGAAGATTAATATGCCGGGATTACAGAGCTACAAAGACCTTAAAGTGTGGCAGAAGTCCATTGACTTGACGCTGTTAGTCTATAAAGCAACCGGTTCATTTCCGAAAGAAGAAATGTTCGGACTTACAAGCCAGCTTCGTAGAGCTTCAGTATCAGTAGCATCGAACATAGCTGAAGGTCAAAGCAGAGGGACACAAGACTTTAAACGTTTTCTAACTATATCACAAGGTTCGCTTTCAGAAGTCGAAACTCAAGTACTCATTGCACGAAAACTTGAGTATTTCAAAGAAGAACCGTATCTCGAACTTGTTGACGCATGTGCTGAAATAGGCAGAATGCTTAACGGCTTACATAAATCTTTATCTTAATCTTAACTGGTCACTGGCCACTGACCACTACTCATATGTCTGAAAATAAAAAACACTCCAAGAACTCCGAATACAACGTCCGCATCATCGGATTCCCGATGGATCTTGGTGCAGGCAGACGTGGTGTAGATATGGGACCTTCGGCGCTGCGCATAGCAGGTGTTGCCGATAAGCTTCGCACGCTCGGGTATACTGTATCTGATGCAGGTGACATCAACGTTCGCATTCCCGAAGTTGCCGAGATAAATAATCCGCACCTCAAGTATCTCTCCGAGATAACCGATGCTTGTTCGACGCTTGCGACCGAAGTTGAGGCGGCGCTTAATCACGATGAATTCCCCCTCGTGCTCGGCGGTGATCACTCGATGGCTATCGGTACCATAGCCGGCATTGCAAACCATTGCAAAAAACATAAGAAACGTTTTGGTGTGATCTGGATAGATGCTCATGCCGATATTAATACGCCGGAGACTTCCCCATCAGGCAACATTCACGGCATGCCTGTCGCGGTATCGCTCGGCATCGGTGCGCCGGAGCTGACGAAAGTCGGCGGTGACTTCACGACGCTTGCCCCGCATCAGATCGCGATGATAGGGTTGCGCTCCGTTGATGAAGGTGAAGTAGCGATAATCAAAAAGTTGAAGATAGAAGCGCACTCGATGAGTGACCTTGATAAACATGGCGTTCATCGTATCATAGCGAAAGTACTTACTTCGATGCGCGCAAAAGTTGACCATTTGCATGTAAGCTTCGATCTTGATTCTGTTGATCCGATGTACGCCCCCGGCGTTGGTACACCGGTCCCCGGCGGACTCACCTACCGCGAAGCGCATCTTATCATGGAAGCAATTGCCGATACGGGCTACATGTCATCGCTTGAGATAGCTGAAGTCAATCCTATCTTAGACGACAGAAACAAATCCGCAGAATTCGCAGCAGACCTGATCGCGAGTAGTATGGGGAAGAGGATATTGTAAGAGATTATTCTACAATCAACTTCTCTAACACAACCTGTCCTGAAGCATCTTTTACCTGAAGGTTATATGCTCCGCTCGGAAGTCCACTCAAGTTAATGCGTATCGGCTTGGCATGGTAGTTTACTTGTAACTTGACTTCTCTGCCGAGGGCGTCAAAGAGTTTTATTTCTTTGTAGTTGCCGCTCACCAAGATATAGTCACGAGCAGGATTTGGATAGATAGAATTAACAGAGGTATTCACATTTGATACTTTAAGCGGGCTCACTATACCATGCAAGACAACAGTATCCAGTTCTCTATTGTAATCACTCTTGTCGATCATGCGTATATATGCAGAGCGAACAAGTGAAGACGGTTTTGATAGATCCGGCTTAAACCCAACATCAAGCCAAATTGAATCAGCCACGTCAATAACTACACCATGCTCAATAGGTCTCTCGGTTTGATGGATAAAGAATTCATCCGCATCAGGTCCTACAATAAATATCGAGTCAACCTCTGTTGCCAATGAGTGGGTAGCGCGAAGGTAGACTCGTTTTATTATTGTATCTCTAGGAGAAGTATAAATGAGCGAATCAGTATCCCACTCGACTCCTTCAACCACACCTGTACCTTTTAGTTTTATATATGGCTTTCCATAACTACTAAATTCCGAAGGAATATCTGTACCAAGATACAAAGTTGAAGTATCTGTTCCTTCGTGAAGCGGGTAATACGCCAGCCGTATCCGTATCTTTTGGTTCGGGAAAATATACCAAGGAAGTGATATCTCTCTATTACCTACAATAATATTGCCGGAAGTAAAAACAGAGTCGTTGCTAAATATGAGGTCTTTTGTAAGTATAATTGGAAGCTTACCCACATTCGTAATTTTCACTGTATCAATCCCAACATAATATGAGTCAGAGACCGCTGCCTTTCCAAAATCATGGTCACTGGAGACAAGTATCCCACATCCGCCTTCACCTTTGACTATCTTTTGACGAAAGTCACAATCTGTTTTGACATAAATAGTATCAAAATGTGTTGTCGTGTCCTTTACTGTGTATCTGATAGTGTAATAGACTGTATCTCCAGGGTTTGCTTGATACGGTAGTTTCTGGGATATATTCACGACTGAAAAATCAGTGCCTACTGACAAGCCGATCTGCTCTACTACATACGTTTTTTTTGAACTTGGAGGATTAATGAAAAGGAAGGTTGTATCTTTAATGGTACCTACATACTGAATACCATAGTTTGCAACGGTATCAGAGAGATAGAAGCTATGCGCCTGAGATGAAACGCACAAGAATAGCCCAATAAGTAGTAATAGCTTCATATCTATCAAATACCGCCAGATGCAAAATAGTTACAAAGTATTTCCAACCAGCTCTATTCCACGATCACTTTCTCCACAGCCACCTGCCCCTGTGCATCTTTAAGCTGCAAGTTATATGCTCCGCTCGGGAGACCATTCAAGTCTATACGTATCGGATTGGTGAAGTAGTTTACGTTGAGTTTTTGCTCTCTGCCGAGAGCGTCGAAGAGTTTTATGTCTTTGTAGTCGCCGCTCACCAAGATATAGTCGCGGGCGGGGTTAGGTGTTATGGCAACGTGCTTTTCGCGTTGCGTTTGAACACCAAGTACGCCGATCACGAATGTGAGTGAATCGAACGGTTGGTTCTGTACAAAGAACCGAACTTTCCATGTACCTAACGGCATATTCGCCTGTACTGCGGGACCATTAACATGATTATAGTAGTACCAATAGCGGATATTTTGGTCTAACGTATCAAGGTGAGTGGACCATAAGGCGCCTGATGGCTGGTACCACTCCGTACGAAGCGCATTCCCGCCTCCGATCGATAACCCATGCACCCAGTATGTAATAAAAGAATCGCGTGTCGTGAAGAATGACT
>DATDEW010000109.1:0-3752 GCA_036522935.1 Kapaibacterium sp. (SeqCode) | reverse complement strand
GTTTTACTCTTCCTGAAAGAGCCATCTTACCGAAATCATATCCGAGACCAATAGTAGGGTAGGTCATCCACCCGTTCATTGTGTTATCATAGGGGTCGATATGTAACTGTGCGAACCAATATGCAGCACCAAGACCCACGTCAGCATGGAGTCTATCAGTAAGGGCAACTTGCCAGCGTGCTCCTAGCTCAAGGTGGTTTGTCACTATCTCTGTAGAGAGAGTCGCCTGCATATTGAAGTTTTCCGGAAGTCCCATCATAAAATCAAGATGGAATAAAGGCCAGCGGATATATGCGCCTTCTTGAGCTATCTCTTCGGGCATTCTCATCAGGCTAGCGCCAAATGCCATCTCGGTTGACCAAGGGTCCATCACCTTCGGATATGCCATTGTTGCAGGAGTTCTCTCTATCTCTTGGGCGTAAAGTGACAATGACTGTGAGAGACACAGTAGCGTCATACATACGAGAGAAAGACACCATAACCGGTTTCTTCTAATAATATACATAGTGCATAGTTGGTAACACAACTTCTACAAATATACTACAATTTCTGCCAATAAGGACATGGAATGGTAAGTCTCTATTTGCGCGCCCGCTGCCCCATAAACTTCTTAAATAATAGGGAAACAGGACCTCTGATAATAAGATACGGTACAAAGACAAGGATAGTAGCTACAGTGATGGTCTCTCCGGGATATACCCATTTCAACACAATGATCTGGTAAATAACATCCAATATCATGGCTGCTATGAATACCCTACCAACGCCTTTCCATGCTATTGTCCTGACTTCCCGAAAGGTCGTCTTACGTTGAAATATTGACCAAAAGTAGATCGGATCATCATTCTTTGCATCGCTCCATCCACCGATACATGCAAATATAGTTGCCATTATCGGTTGAAAGATAATGCGCAAATTCATTGGTCCTTCAAGACGACCAACAATATTTTCGAAAAATCGTATGAGAAAATCTTCCATGGTCTGCAGCAATAATATGGTGAAAGCAATAAAAGATATAATAATAGATAAAAGTGTCTGGAAAAGAGTTATTTTTGTACTTACTAGATAGTATAGAACCATGTATAAAAACGTTGCTCGCTCTTTTGGGATCCTTGTCGCTCTTTGCCTCACGCTTCCATTGAGCAATGCATACAGCCAGACTCAAGATCCTACCGGTGCCCGGCAAGATTCGATGATGGTCAAGATCGAAGAACCACCCGGCAAGAACACCATCCGCTTTATGCTATCGGATTACCTGATCTGGGGAAATACAAATATTGTTGTTGGGTATGAACGGGCAATTGATGACAGGTTTACGGTCGTAGCGAACATTGGTGGTGCATCGTTACCAAAGCTTTTTTCTTTTTCCGGCGACTCTGTGGTCGCAAGCAACGAATCAACAAAGTTTGGCTTCCATGCTTCATTAGAAGGAAGATATTATATTACTACCGAGAACAAGTATTCTGCACCGCGCGGTGTTTTTGCCGGTGCATTCCTCTCACATAATTCTTATGGTAGAGATGTAACATGGACTATTACTCATAGTGACGGCGGACCAACCGACAATATCGTGATCAACACAGATATAAATCTTTCTTTTGCCGGAGTTGAGCTCGGATATCAATTTATTCTCTTTGACCATCTTGCAATTGATATGGTCTTGGTAGGTCTTGGGGTTGGACGTTATTCGTATAGCGCCAAAGCAGATGTTGATATCCAGAATGAAGATACAAAAGCCGCTCTTGATGCTGCACAGGAAAGCATCAGAGTGATCTTCCCAAACTTTAGCTTCTTCAAGGATATCGCAAATGGAATATCAGGCGCAGGCACATCTACTACATTTGCACCGGGGCTCCGATATATTATCTCACTTGGCTGGAATTTTTAGTGGTCATCACCACCGGTATCAACTTTGCTCCGCATCAGGAACAAACTCAATGAGAGCACAGCAATGATACAAGGGAGTATCAATGCATTCCATGTCAATCCATCGGCATGAGACACCATATTTGTAACAGATAGAATAACCAATGTTACAAGTACCGTCTCCCACAGGAGCACTTTTAGCTCTTTGATACCTTTGATGTCAAGCCATTTGGGAAGGTTAGTGTCAACAAAGAGCTCCGGCATGAACAACTTTATTATCCCTACTCCAAAGATATAGAAGAGAACGGCAATGAGGAATTTGTCCAATGACTCGACGAGAATGACACCTGGGTTATCCCACGGTCCGCCGCTCATAGCACCTACGATAATGCTGAAGGCATGAATGGCTTCTGTAATACCAATGCCAATAAAGAGCAAGCAGCTAATGAACGAGAATATAGATACAATGATAAATACGTATCTAAGCCGAAGTATTTTTGACATTGTCATGATCTGTCTCTTTGAGAGTAATTATTGTTCAGACAAAGATACGAAATTTTTCTTTAGAACGACTCTCCTACATAGATATAGAGTCCGCTTGAGCCGTTCTCGCCGCGCGCATACTCAACGGTCAGATTCATACGCCCTTTTCGATCAAGCATGATACGAAGCCCGGCACCGGCAGCGAATCGCATTGATTCAAAAAGTCCTAACTTTGGCGATTGGACACCTACTTGATTTGCATATAATTCTTCGCGTGAGAAAGAGAATCCATTGGCAAATACTACACCGCCAAGAAGTCCGTTATTCGTGATCGGAAACCTATACTCTGCCTCGAGATCCATCCAGTTCTGTCCACGCCATCTGCCTTGCAAATATCCGCGAGCAGAGCTATTGAACATATCGTATCCCGATGCAGGCAGATCAAGATATGGAGGATTACCCCCCATCGAGAGCATCGAGATCAACCAAAAAGCGACGAGATGACGCGGGCGTTCTTGTGATAAAGAAATATACTTGCGAAGATCTAAACGAAGTGCCGAATAGTAGTTAGAACTTCCAAGCCATGTTGGATAAAATTCTAATGCCATCTGTAAGAACTGACCAGTATATGGGTTGAGCGTGTGATCTCTGTCATCGTAAAGAATATTGAGCCCTACTCCCGATGAAATGTATTTATCCGTATTATATCCGTAGAGCGTACTATACGCATAGTGACTTGTCACTACTGCCGGCGTATCTGTAATATTAAGCAGCTTATCAACGATATGATAGTGATAATCAAGCTTATATGCCAGCCCTACATAAAGTGAGCTGCCAAGGTTTCTAAACAATGTTAAGTACGAGCGGAAGTGATCGAAGTTCATTGGCTGCTCACCGGGAATAGGTGTTGTATTTTTCCCGGCAAAAACGAACCCGTCTTTTACAGGCTGACTATAATCAGTACCAAGACCGTACGTTGATTGCGAGTACACAAAGTATCTGAAATCCGTAAGCAGCTCCCAGTCGTTATCGGGAAACATGACCGTTCCCTTTGCAGTGATCATGAGCTGTTCTTTTGTTGTCACGTTGATCGAGCCGCTAAACGAAGACACAGCTGTTGTAAGAGGATTTCCGGTTTGGAATGCGCCTGTAACTCCTACGCCGAAGTTCGTACCTTGTGCAGGATTATAACTTATCAGAGGCAAGATAAAATAGATCAGCTCCCCTTTCTTCGGCATTCCGCTCGAAGTATCATTTTCATCTTTTCCAAAAACTATCTCCTGCAGATCCGTACTGTCAATGTACGGTGTACTCGCGGGTAAAGCAAACATTCCCTGCTTCATCTCTTGTGAGTAGAGATCGCTTGAGACAAGCAACGCAAGTAATATTGTGAGATACGAATA
>DATDEW010000108.1:0-8141 GCA_036522935.1 Kapaibacterium sp. (SeqCode) | reverse complement strand
ATTATTAATACACCACAAAAAGGAGTACAACCTATGAGACCAAGTATTGAAGCATCACTCTATCCGAATCCTGCGATCAACGAAACGGTTCTTACCCTCCGACCAGAAAAGGAAGCGGAAACACTTGTCGATATTTTCGATAACTCAGGCAAACATTACGGCTCAGTTGCAAGAAAGAGATTTTCTCTTGAGGCACATCAGGTCCGCATTGATACACGAACATTGCCGACAGGTAGTTACTATCTGCGCATTATTTCCGGCGGTGCAGCACAAACCCTAAAACTCGCTGTAGTGCGATAATAGTATTAACTAAATAGTATGAAATGTAGTCACTTTAAATGAAGTTGGTGAAGTAGTCGTATTTTTGTCTATATTAACATACTATCACTATGCCGTCCGAACCTTCATTTATTTTTAGAACAGACGCCGCCATTCTTTGCTCTGCTCTTGTAGTCCTGATGCTTATTGCAGTCTATTTGGGGTACAAGGTTGCAGATTGGAAACGAAAGAGAAATTCTTCTGCCGGTGACGAAGGTTCGTCCGCAGTCTTTGGCTCACTGCTTGGCTTGCTTGGTCTTTTGCTCGCATTCACATTCGGGATGTCCGGAAGCCGATTCGATGACAGAAGAAAAGTTATAACCGAAGAAGCAAATGATATCGGTACAGCCATCCTCCGATGTGATCTCTTTCCTGATAGTATTCGTCATGAGCTTCGCAAGGAGTTCAAAGGGTATGTCGAATCACGGATACAGTACATGGAAGTAGGCACAGACCTTGAGGCAGTGAAACGATCATTAGAGCAAAAGGACATTCATGCCGCAAAGATATGGGGTATTGTCACAAAGTATGCGAAAGAAAATTCGACAAGCTATATTCAGACGAACCTCGCCGTGCCGGCGCTCAATGATATGTTCGATGTTACGACAAAGCGTCTGGCTCTCGATAGCGCACGTGTGCCCGATCTGATAACGACAATGCTCCTAATGATCTCGATCATTTGTTCATTCTATGGCGGCTACACAATAGGGCGTAAAGGAAAGGTTGACTGGTTATTAGCCGGAGGGTTCACCCTTATTATTGCAACTGTCATCTTTACGACACTCGATCTTGAACGCTCACGGCGCGGTATTACAAACCTGAATGCGAATAACAAGTATATTATTCAGCTTCGGGATATGGTCAAGGAGCCGTAAATGCGTTATTGCAATTTTACAGTGAAGCTTCTAGGCGCACGGCTGTGCCGCTAGCTGATACCATGAGCATTCCGTTGTTGGCGCCGAGAACTTCGTAGTCGAGGTCAACACCGATGATGGCATTTGCTCCGCGCTCTGCGGCACGCTGCTCAAGTTCTTCGAGTGCAGTTTGACGAGCAGACGAGAGTTCTCGTTCGTACGTTGCCGAGCGTCCGCCTACGATATCGCGAATTCCCGCGAACATATCTTTAAAGATATTCGCACCCAAAATTGCTTCACCTGTTACGATTCCAAGGTATTCGACGACTTTGCGTCCTTCAATGTTATTTGTAGTAGAGATTATCATGTGCGAATTAGTTGGTTTTGTATAACTACGAGGGAGTGTGTTCCGTGTTACATTAGAGTATCTGTCCGAACTGAGGCATGTATCCGTTATTGTGAAGAAATAGCTTTTGCATTTGCAATACAATCAGGTAAGGATATCCCATCACGGAAATTTCCTGCAAGATAGATACCAGGGTACTCTTTCTCAAAGTTCGTCATCATCTCTTTGAACTCGCCGTACCCGACTTCATACTGAGGTATTGCTTTCTGCCATGTGGTGCGGGCGGTAAAGGACGGCTTTGCCGTCACTCCGAGCAGTACTCGCAAGTCACCAAGTACAAGCTTCACGAGTTCATCATCGCCGAGTAGCGCCAGCTCGGGGTATCTCGCGCCGCCAATGTATGTTGTAAGCAACACATGATCATCCGGTGCACGATTCGGGAAAAGGGTTGAAGAAAAAAGTGTACCGAGAATGCGAAAACCTTCTACCTTCGGGATGAGCATCCCGAAGCCGTCAAGCGGATGGTTGACATCACGTCTATCAAATCCGAGTGCAAGTGAGGTCACAGGTGGATAGTATATATCATGCAAGCCATAGAGAGGAAGAGGATTCGTTGACGGTGTAGCAGGGTATGAAATGAATTCTATGTCTGCTATCTTATATGCAGGTGCTGTGAGGATGACGCTGTCGAACCCATCAACTCTCTCGCCCGATGCGAATGTAATATCAATATTCTTTTCTTTTTCAACTCTTCGCTCGATCTTTATCGCGGCAGAGTTATACTGAATTCGTCCATTAAGTTTTGAAGCAAGCATATCAATGAGAACCTGCAACCCATCATCGAAGCTGAACATCTTTGTATGTGATCTAGGCGCTGCTCCGGTTCGCTTGCGTTCTTTTGCGATCCCAAGTTGTCCTTTGATAAGCGAACCATACTTTTCTTCAAGCGCGGTGATCTTTGGAAAGGCATGCTTGGCAGATAGCTTCTCGGGGTCTCCGGCATAGACACCTGCTACAAAAGGATTGATCGCGTAGTTGAGAAACTCCTGTCCCAATCGTCGTCGGGTAAAGTCTGCCAGCGATTCATCTTCGGTAATGATCCTCGGTCTGAACGGCTCACCGAGTAACTTCATCTTCGCACCAAGGGAGAAAAGCGTTGATAAAAAAAATGTTTGTGGCGAGGAAGGAACTTCGACGGGCTTGGAATCCCGAACAATGAAGCGTTTATTTGCAACACTATTGGCATAGACACGCCGCGATGTAAGACCAAGTTCCTCAATTAACTCCGATACATCTGCTGATGACTCAACGATTGTGTTTGGACCGGCTTCGGCAAGGTATCCGTCTTTATGAACTGAACGTATCGCTCCGCCAAGCGCGTCACTTGCCTCAAAGAGCGTAACATCCACGCCCTTTTTCTGCAAGTAATATGCAGCAACGAGCCCTGAAATTCCACCGCCGATAATGGCTGCCTTTTTCATGTGTAAATTAACAGTTTACTCCATATATCAGTGCACTTCCGAGATTTATAAGATGTTCGTTGTGCATTCGGTGTTAGTAATTATGAATTTTTATTCATAATTGAGTTGCTTATTTGATATTACTCTATGGCGCTTGTAGATTCACTCGAACGTGAAGGGAATTGGTTATTTCGGTGGCGTGGGCAAATGCCCGTTGTGCTGTTTGTGCTTGCTATTCCTGCCATTTATTTGACTGATACGTACTTCTTCTCGCCGCGTATCCGCACAGTGCTCCTTGTTGCATCAGTGGCTATGTGTATCTTCGGACAAGTGGTACGCGCTATTGCCGTCGGGACAACACCACGCGGAACATCCGGACGTAACCGTGAAGCGCAAGAAGCTACGACACTCAACACAAAAGGCATTTATTCTATCGTCCGTCATCCGCTCTATGTAGGTAACTATTTGATGTGGGCAGGTATTGCTCTTTTCACACTGAGCATTCCGTACTTCATCATCATGTCGCTGCTCTTCTGGCTTTACTATGAACGCATCATGTTCGCCGAAGAACGATATTTGGAAGGGAAGTTCGGTGATGAATTCAGAGAGTGGGCACATAGGGTCCCTGCGTTTTTACCGTCAACCGGTGATCATCGGCCGTCAAATATTCCGTTCTCACTCAAGACAGTGCTTCGCCGCGAGTATAGTGGTATCCTTGCTGCAGTTATTGGCTTTCTTTTTGTGTCTGTTCTTCGCCGCCATGCTACGATAGATATGTGGCATATCACCAATGGCGAACTATGGATACTCGGCGCAACGCTTGTCTTTACGTTCGGATTACGTATCATCAAGAAGACAACGAACTGGCTTAACGAATCAGACCGTTCGTAGGTCAGATATCATTCCTCAGATGGTTTTTTCGTTGATATCCATGCTACGCCATAGAGCGCAGCGAATATCAACACCACATTAAATATCCATGAGACGAAAGTATCGCTTACCGAAAGGGAGTGCGAATGTATCTCGATAAATGCATACACCGAATAGCCGATAGCGATAACTATAAATGCCCATCCGATAGGAGAGCTCGGCACAAAAAATATCCCGCGACGAGTGAACCAGTTCATATTTTACTCTCTAATATTCAGTAAATGGGAATCTTGAAACAATGATGTTCTTATCCTTACCAGATAGGTCGATGTAGGAAAGCTGTTCCTTCTCTCGAAAGATAGAGAATGCTTACCCTCGGAATAGAATGCAGATTCTCTAAAGATCGAATTCCCGAAGAGATCAATGACTTCGATCGTAGCCGGCTCAGCTTTTGCTAAGAAGAATTCGATATTGGCAAGACCTGATGAAGGATTAGGCCATGTTGGGTATAAGGTAGGTGACTCGATGCTCTCATTATACTTTACATCTTCAACTTTTTTGCCGCTAATAATGATAGTATCCATCCCTATGTTGTCAATCGAAAGAAACCATATTTTTAGATTGTATTGGCCAGCTTCGCATCGCATCAACCCATAGTTTTTGTTATATCGGAATTTACTTTCAGATAACGGAGTGCCAAAAAGATATTTTGAACCTCCGCCAAGACCGTTAACATAATATGGGAGTCCGTCAACTTCTAATCGTTCATAGACATGTGCATGTCCGCTGATGACAACAGAAGCTCCCCATTCCTTAAATGGCCAGCGCATAAATTCGCTTGAACCGTTTGTGCTATCGGATGAATACGGTGGGTGATGAAAGTAAACGATATTCCACTTATCAGTACCCGCTTTTTCTAATTTATCTTTTAACCACATTGCTTGTTTTGAATCAGCAGTTATACCATCCGGTTCATTCGTGTCACTATCGATACAGAATAGATGTACCCAACCAATGATGGTATCATAATAGCGTTCATTTCCCGGAAGAGTAAAGAAGTCAAGGTATGGATTCGCGCTGTCGGTTTTCCAGTCACTATTCCCGAGACTTGACAAGAATGCGTACTTATTGGATGAAGCGCCATATTTCCCATGATAGTTTACGATATATTGTGAGAAATAGTAGCCAATATTTGTATCAATTGTCTCTGCCTCACCTTTGGGGTAATTGTTATCACCTGTTGTTATAATAAATTCGGAATAGAATCCTCCGATCCCCATTGTTATAAACTTACTTACACTCTCCTCATTTGGTCCGGCAGCACCGTAGTCTCCAATCACAGAGAAATTCGTTGGTGTAGCTTGCTGCGACAACTGCTGTGCTTGAACGGCTAACCCAATTAAAATAAACAGGATAACGGTATACCTCATCTAAAATGCCTCGCTGTTAGTACTGGTAACAAAAATACAACATTTTAAAGGTACAATATTCGGAAATTTGTTGTATATTCGTATTGCATTTGTGACTCCCCACAGAATAGTTTGTTTCACTTTAACTAACATATACAATGAAAAAGATACTATTTGCCTTAATACTATTGCTTTCATCAGTGGCAGTAGCGCAAGTTCCTCGCACGATCAGTTATCAAGGACTCTTAACCGATGGTTCGGGAAACTTCATTGCTGATGGAAATCACAGCTTGACAATAAAACTCTATGAATCTGCATCGGGTGGTGCGGCTATCTATGAAGAATCACAGTCAACAGCTATCGTCAAAGGACTCTTCAATGTGATCATTGGTAGTGTGACTCCAATACCTACTTCACTCGCTTTTGATAAAGCGTATTATATGGGGGTAGCAGTTAATGGCAGCGCAGAGCTTGTGCCGCGTTCAGCTATTAGTGCCGCTCCGTATGCTTTGTATGCATCGGTTGCAGGTACGGCTAACTCTCTTGCACCGGGTGCAACAGGTGTTGTTACATCGCTCAATGAAAAGTCCGGTGCGGTAACTCTTCAAGGTGGCGGTGGTACTACGATCACAAGCCTCGGTAATGTAATTACCGTTAGCTCTACAGGTGGCGGCGGAACCGGTATTCAAGGTGTCCAGAATACTGATGGTTCTCTGGCGATCACGAATCCGAACGGTCCGACAGCAACGCTCAGTGTTGCAGATGGTGGTATAACAACCGCAAAACTGGGAGCGAATTCTGTAGGCTCGGCAAATATTATTAATGGCACTATCGCTACTGCAGATATGGCTGACGGCGCGATCACAAGTGCGAAGGTTGGCTCAGGTGCCGCGACCAACGGGCAAGTCTTGACTGCAGATGGCGCCGGCAACACAAGTTGGACAACTGTAGCCGGTGGTGGCGGATTGACACTGCCGTATACTGGGTCGATAAGTAATGCAGGCACTGTATTTTCGATAACAAATAGCGGAGCCGGTGAGGCGATCAAAGGATTACAATCAAGTACTACCAGTACAACGGCAGCCGTCAGAGGTGAATCTGCTTCTACGACCGGAGGTGCGTTTGGAATTTATGGCTTGATCTCGTCGACCACACCCGGAGGGTACAGCGCTGGTGTGCGCGGACTTAACAACAGTACAAGTGGTAATGGTATTGGTGTATGGGGCTCGCAATCCGGAAGCGGCTGGGGAATATTTGGTACTGCTGCTACAGGCGGAATTGGTATCTATGGATACAGCGATGGCGGACAAGCCGGTAAGTTCGAAGTTGCTGGAGCTTCAAATAGTAATCCTGCGCTGTATGCAACAAGTACGGGTACCGGTCCTGCTGCCGACTTTTATAAGAACGGATCATCAGCTAATTCAGCAGTTTCAATTCGCGGAGGTGCCACATTCAATACGGCGCCACTATTTGTTCGAACAGATGGAACAGGAGAAGCAGCTATTATACGTAACTATAATTCGGCAAATACGGGTATTGCGTTGGTGGTCTCAACTGCCGGTACAGGAAAAGCCGCAGAATTTGTCAATTCAAGTTCATCATTCACAGGGTCTGTGCTTACTGCAACGACTGTTGGAACGGGCACTGCGCTCAACGCTATTTCCGGTAAGATAGGTAGTGGTTCCGGTATCACACCCGGTTCTAACTTTGCAGTTCGTGGCGATAATGATGCCGGTACCGGAGTGGTTGGTTCAAGTAGTACCGGAATCGGTGTTATCGGGTTCAGTGCTTCGAGCACGGGTATCTATGGGTTGACACAGACCAGTGGCGGAATATCGATCCAAGGAAGGAATGACCAAAACTCAGGATACAGTGTAGAGGGTATTTCCTACGGTGGAGCCATTGGTATTCATGGTATCTCAAGTTCCGGTAGTACCAGCAGCGCTGGCAAGTTCGAGATAACAAATTCTTCAAACACTGCTGATGCGATGACATCAACTACGAATGGCAGCGGAAGTGCGATCAAAGCTACAAGGACAGCAACCACCGGAACAGCAGCGGCGATCCTCGGGCAAACAAGCTCGACGGCAACAAATACACATGCTATACTTGGGGAAGTAACATCCACAACTCCCGGCGGCTTTTCTGCAGGTGTCAAAGGTATAAATGCCGGTACCGGTGGTAGTGGTATAGGTGTATGGGGATCTCAAGAAGGCGATGGATACGGTGTATACGGCACAGTTGCTGATGATGGCTATGGAGTAATTGGAATTTCCAGTGATGCCGGCATTGGTGTGTATGGCCTTACTTCAGGTGCAGGTACTGGCGGTTACTTAGAAGCTGCAAATAACGGTAACGCACTTATAGCAAATATTGGCGGCTCGACTGCTTCAACGACAACAACCAATAACATTGCAATATTTAAAGATGCAGGGACAAACAGGGCTCGTATCGACCGTACAGGAAAAGGATTCTTCAATGGCGGTACACAGGCATCTGGCGCTGACGTCGCTGAAGCATTTGCTGTCGTTGGTGATATTGCAAACTATGAACCCGGTGATGTTCTTGTGATCGCATCAGGATATAAACGCACTGTCGAGAAATGCTCGAAGGCGTATGCTACAAGTGTGCTCGGTGTTCATGCAACAAAGCCGGGTATGCTCCTTACAGAGCGTGATATAGATTCAGACATGACGGATCTCGTGCCGATGGGCGTCGTTGGTGTGCTTCCGACAAAAGTTACTTCACAAGGTGGAGCGATAAAAGCTGGAGACCTGCTCGTTACTTCATCGAAGATGGGTTATGCTATGAAAGGTGACTCGCGTAAGATGAAGATCGGTATGGTCATCGGTAAAGCACTGGAGGACTTTGACGGCAAAGAAGG
>DATDEW010000107.1:0-9829 GCA_036522935.1 Kapaibacterium sp. (SeqCode) | reverse complement strand
AGTCAGTTGGTGTACGCGATCTCTTTGATATCCGTGCGCGTGTACAGATTCGCAAGTGTACAGATAACTCACTTGTTTTCCAGGCAGACTCTGTCCCTGGTATTCCTGAGTTGAACATTGACGAAGGTCAAAAGCCTTTCGCTTTCCCGACCAAACAGGGAATCTTTGATATCCGCAATATTCCTGCAGGATGTTACAAGATATGTGTTATCGCAAATCTACCAGATGATGGTGATCGTACGAACGATACAGCTTGCTCATTCTTCAGCTTCATTCCGAAGTTAAAAGGTAATATCGAGGTTGGTGTAGGTCGCCGCTTTAAGACGATCTCTGGTGCAGTTGATTCAATGCGTTATCGCGGAATCGGCGGAGCATTAAACTTGATCCTTACCGACAATAGCTATTCAGAAAATGGTGCGACATCCGTTTCTACCCCATCTGCAGCTGTTGACTTCTTCGGTATTGAAGGTGCAAATGCAACCAATATTATTACTTGGAAGCCAAAAGCAAACGTATTCCCTGTTATCACATTCACAGGTAACAAGCAGTATTGCTTTAACCTCGGCCACAACTCTACCAACTGGATGAGATTCGACGGTAATAACCAGACGTTCGTTACTCCTGATGCTCTCGTATCAGAGCCGGGCAAACGTGGTATTACTATCAATAACCAGTCTACGACCCCTGGTTCAATCTTTAACCTCCAGCATGGCAGACAGAACATGGTGTTCAAGAACATGAAGCTTCGCGGTAACGGAAATCTCCAGAACCAGAACTCTTCAATATTCAGAACACAGAACGTGTATGACAATACCTCATTCCTTATTAATCGCGTAACTGATACGGCAGCGAATGCTTTCATTACGATCGATAATAACGAGATGGGTAATGCTGCTATTGGTGTTTCAGACATTGGTACAATACCTCTCTTTAATATCGGCAAGGCTGATTTTGAAGACAGACGCAACAACAACAATCGTATTACACGTAATACGATCGGTACAACAACAAGCCAGATCGGTCTTTATGGAGTATTGTTCCAGAACGAAGACGGTCTCTTGGTACAGCGTAATGAGATCTCTAACGTAGTTGGTGGTCTTGGTATTACGAATGTTGCTGGTATCGCACAAATAGAATCACCATTGGGTAATGGTAACACAGTTAATTCTATCATCGACGGTAACAAGATCCATAGAGTTGGTGGCGGTACAAATACCTCTGGTATTACCTTCACTCAGTCTTCAATTATTTACACAGTAGGTTCAGGTCCAAGCGCGAAGAGATCAGTTCTTCCGGTTGTGACAGCGAACCGTATCGTAAATAACTTCATCTATGATCTCCGCAGCGGTAGCTCATCGATCAACCCGATCGCTTATACGACAACATCAACTCTCTATACAACAGAGAATGATTCGGTTTACAACAACTCAGTGTCAGTAGCAAATGCTGCTAATACAATAAGCGTAACACGTGCACAAATGCCGTTCCTCAAGAACAATATTATTGCAAACAATAATGTGGCATCGAACACGAACGCAGTTGTGTACAACCTCTCAGTTCCACGCCCATGGCAGAAGAACATAGCATCAGACTATAACGTCTTTATGCTACTCAATAGTGGTCGTGTAGCTGTTGTTAGCGAGTATGATCGTGCGACAGGTACTGCAATTCAGACACGTACTATCGTATCGCTCAATGATTGGCGTACACTTACCGGTCAGGATATTAATTCTGTCGTCGGTAATGCGATGTTCACAGCTGATTCACTTCACTTGCCAGAAGCGACAAGCTATATCTTTAGCCCGGCTTCAAACGCAGGTACGTTCATCAATTCTGCAACCGGACGCTATGATGTCGACGGTGACGAGCGCAACTTAGCGAACGGCACACCTGATATCGGTGCTGATGAGTTCGAAGGATTCCAATGGACGAATGACCTTGGTGTTCAGGTTATCACACAGCCATCAGGCCTTACCAATGGTAGCGGCGCGGTTGTTGTGACTGAAGATAATCCGCTTAACATCCAAGCGATCGTGAAGAACCTTGGTTCTATCCAAGCTCTTGATCGTAAGGTATGGGCTAAGATCGATACGTCAAAGACAAACGGTCTTAACTGGGTAAATATCTATACAGCTGCTCCGAACGAGTATGACTTCGACGTTGCTGAAAGCAAGGTTGTTGACTTCGCAGGTGCAAACATCGTACCACAGCTCAATACACTTTATCGTGTAACGGTATGGGTAGGTAATGACCAGAATAACTCGAACAATACGCTTTCAAAGATATTCACTCTTACACTTAAGAGAGAAGCAGTACTTGTAAGCTATGAGTCAACAACAGCAAAGGGTCTTGCGAACAGAGATAGCGTAACACGCGCTCTCCGCAGACTCGGTGTGAAGTTTGATTCACTTGATCGTGCATCATACGGCTCTAACTACATTGATTACTCACCATGGTGGACACTCATCTGGTCTTCAGGTAATCCAACTGTTGCATATAACAATGCAACAGCACCTGGTACACCTCTCGGTGTCGGTGCAGTTAGCTTGAAGGAGACAGAGGAAATCGTAAACTTCCTCCGCGCTGGCCAAAACTACGCGAAGAAGTCATTCGTAATTGCTGGACAGAACATTGCTCAGTATAACGATCCTTTATCTCCGTATGCACAGTTGAACAATCCGATCACTGACCGTGAATTCATGGATTCATGGATGCATACACGCTACAAAGCACAGCATCCTGGCTTGAACTTCCCGGCCAGTGCACCAACATTGCATCGTGGCTTACTCAAGGGTACGGGTATCTACTTTATATTCAATGACACGATCAGTGCAGCATCACCTGACGTTCTTACAGTCTACCCGGCAACACCTGTCGTAGGCACGGACGTATCTCGTTATGCATATTATTTCAAAACACATGCTGCAACTCCGCTTGATAGTGGTGCTGCAACAGCATGGACAAGCCCGAACTTCAATATCGTATTCTACGGTTTTGATTGGGCAGATGCTATACCAACAGCAGGTTCAACAGAAGCTGGTACACTCACAAGCGGTACCACACGCTTTGTCCGCGGCGCTCTTGATTTCATCCAGAGCTTCAAAGGCACAGTACTTCCTGTTGAATTCGCTAAGGTAAGCGGTAAGGCTACAGAAACAGGTAATGAGATCACATGGCAGGTTGCAACACAGAAGAATGTTGACCGCTATGAGGTTGAAGTACTCAATGGTGACAACTGGAACTTCGTAGGCGATGTAAAAGCAACGAACACGAAGAACTACAGCTTCATTGATAACAGCGCAAGTGCATTCGAGGTGAAGAACTTCACCTACCGTGTCACAAACGTTGATCTTGATGGTGCACGCAGCTCTAGCCCTGTCGTTACGTTCGGTCGTGGCGCAGAAGGCTTAAGCTTGTCACTCGAGCAGAACTTCCCGAACCCATTCAACGGTTCGACGAAGATCAACTACACATTACCAGAGAACGGTACTGTCTCTATCCGCATCATGGATATGACAGGTAAACTTGTCGAGAACCTCATCAATGCTCAAGAGCTTTCAGCTGGTAAGCATGATGTAACGTTCTCAACGAGCGCTGCAACAGGTAACTACGTATATGAAGTTAGCTTCACAAATGCTGCTGGTGAAACACAGCGCATCTCGAAGATGATGACACTTACGAAGTAATCAGTTCTCATAAGAACATTCCTGAACTGCCCCGCTCTTTTCGAGAGCGGGGCAGTTCTTTTTTATATACCTGATAAGAGGTGAAACCTCTCTAAAACAGGTTCGTGTTTGTACGGGGCTATGGCAAAGCAGAAGTTACATATTGCTGATGGTTCAGAGCCGCTCTCGCAGAGACAGCGCGATATATTGCGTCTGATCATCCAGCAGTACGTTCTGACGGCAAATCCCGTGGGCTCTCGTTATATCTCTCGGATCAGCGCAATGGGGCTCTCTGATGCGACGCTACGCAATGTGATGTCAGATCTGGAGTATCTGGGCTACATTGACCACCCCCACACCAGTGCGGGTCGTATGCCGACCGATAAGGGGTACCGGATGTATGTGGATACTCTAATGAACTCGCAAAAACTTAGTGAGGCAGAGCGGAAGGCTGTTGAGAATACCTTAGGTGTGGCACTGACACCTGAAGACATTCTTCGTGAATCCACAGGCATCCTTGCTACACTTTCTAAGCAGCTTTCGCTTCTTGTTCTGCCGGCTCTTGATGAAGGTATCCTCGAGCGAGTAGAAATAGTGCAGCTTTCCTCCTCGCGGATTTTGGTTGTGCTTGCTGTTTCGGGAGGACGTGTCAGGACACTCACGCTTGAGACGGATTCAGGCATTGGTCGTGCTCGTCTTGATGAGCTTTGCTCGATCTTAAACCAACGTCTTGCAGGACGTTCACTTCGTGAAGTTCGAGCTATCTTCAGGGATAGCGTCCAAGACCTTAAGGAAGAGGATAAAGCGATACTTCGTGTATTTATAAACTCGCCGGAGCGACTTTTTGAAGATCCCGGTTCGGAACGAGTAAAACTTGCGGGCGCAGGCAATATATTTTCACAGCCTGAATTCCAAAAGAAAGGCAGCTACGCGGACGAGGAATTCCAAAGCATCATTGAACTTATCGAAAATGAAGAGGTGGTCATTCATGTCCTCGAACGCTCTGGGATGATGTATGACGCTACCGATTTGGGAACAGAAGGCGTAAAAATACGTATAGGCAGTGAATTAGATGATGAGAGGATGCTTAATTACAGTGTCATTTCTACAAAATATCAGATCGGTGAGCAACGCGGCACGATAGCGGTCATTGGTCCAAAGCGAATGGATTATGCGCGTATCGCTCCGCTCGTTGATTATGTGGCACGCTCAATGTCACAGCCGACATTTACAAAATAAACCAATATGGGTGTTTTAGATAATATGTTCAAGAAGGACAAAGAAGAGGTAGAAACAGTAGAGGAAGAGCTTGTTGGTACTCCGGAAGAGCAGCTTGCTACACTTGAAGCAGAGCTTTCCGAAGCGAAAGACCAACTCTTGCGCCGCACAGCAGAGATGGATAATATGCGTCGTCGCCACGACGGTGAACGCATCCAGCTGATCTTTGAAGCGAACAAGAGACTTGTCACCGACCTTCTCCCGACGCTTGATGATCTCGAGCGTACATTGTCATTTGTAAAACCGGAAGAGAAGAATCACCTTGCTACCGGTGTTGAACTTGTCTACAAGAATTTTCAGAAAGTATTAGAATCGTACGGTGTGAAAATTATCGAGTCAGTCGGTAAATCATTCGATGTTCATCTTCATGATGCGCTCATGGAAGAAGTGCGTGATGACGTCGAGCCCGGCATGATCACGACAGAAGTACAAAAAGGATATATGTTGAATGAGACGGTCATTCGTCACGCAAAAGTTATTGTCGCAAAACAAGCGGAAGCATAAAGAGATATGAAGCAAGATTATTATGAGGTTTTAGGGATAGAGAAGGGTGCTTCCGAGGATGATATAAAGAAAGCATATCGCAAGATGGCTATGCAATATCACCCTGACCGAAATCAAGGCAATACAGAAGCGGAAGAAAAATTTAAAGTTGCAGCAGAGGCATACGAGGTCTTGAGCGACGGTGATAAACGCGCTCGCTACGACCGTTTCGGTCATCAAGGTATGCGCAGCAATGACTATCACCAGTATTCAAATGCGAATGATGTCTTCTCGCAGTTCTCTGATATCTTCTCCGGTTTTAGCGGCGGCGGAAGCATCTTTGATTCATTCTTTGGCGGCGGACAGCAACAACGTCAGGCAGGACCTGAACGCGGAGCAGACATTCAACTTCGCATTCCGTTAAAGTTGGAAGAGATAGCCGTTGGTGTAGAAAAGACGGTAAAGGTTAAACATTATCGCAGATGTGGTACATGCAGCGGCACAGGTGCCAAAGGCACGGGCGGCGTACAATCATGTACGACATGCGGTGGTCAGGGACAAGTACGTCAAGTCCGGTCAATGGGCTTTGGGCAGTTTGTCAATGTAACTACGTGTCCTTCTTGCCAAGGGGCAGGGACAACGATCAAAGATAAGTGTACAGCATGTTCCGGTGAAGGACGACTTCAAGAAGAAAGCACGCTTAAGGTAAAGATACCTGCCGGCGTGAACGACGGAAATTATCTTACGCTGCAGAATCAAGGCCATGTTGGCCGCAGAGGCGGCGCGGCAGGCGATGCGCTCGTTGTGATACAAGAACTTGAACATGAAGTATTCATTCGTGATGGTGACGATGTTATCCTCGATCTTGATCTCACTTTCCCACAGGCAGCACTTGGTGGTGAGATACAAGTCCCGACACTTTCAGGACAGGCACTCTTGAAGATACAATCCGGTACAAAAGCAGGACACATATTGAGGATGCGCGACAAGGGTATACAGCATTTGAACCGCAACTCGAAGGGAGATCAGCTTGTGCGTATCAATATCGTTACTCCAACGAAGCTGAACAAAGAAGAGAAAGGGCTTATTGAGAAGCTTGCAGGTATGGAGCACTTCAAAAAAAGTCAAGGGGAATTCCATAAAGCAGAAAATACAGATTCGGAGCCACAAGCCGAAGAATCTGGTATTTTTGAGAACTTGAAGAACATGTTCTCATAAGACAATGACGCTCGCGGAGTTCATCTCACGCATTAAGACAAAAGCCGATGACATTGCGCTCAAGCTCCTGACACCGAAGGAGTACAAAGCAGTTTTGCTTTTTCTTGGGATCGGATTTGTAGTATTACTCTATCGTGGCGGAAAGGAGTTATGGTATGTCCTTGTTCCGCCAATAGCGCCAAATTCATATGTTGCAGCACAGCGAACACAAGATAGCATCTTTACAGCACTGAGTACCGCCCGTATTCCCGAAGACTCGCTCAAGTTTTGGCAACCCCCAAACCCATCAGATACCAATGAACCAATACCACGTAAAAACTCGAAGGCAGATGGATTAGAAGCATCATCTGTCTCACTCAATAAAGGATCGAAGCAAGAACTCATGAGATTGCCGGGTGTTGGTGAAGTTATGTCGGAGAGAATACTTACATACCGCTTAAAACGTGGAGGCTTCCGTCAGATCGAAGAACTTATGAATGTCGAAGGGATCGGCGAGAAGAAATTTGAAAAGATGAAACCGTATTTGAAGCTCAACTAAGTGCGTATCATATCAGGCACATATCGCTCACGAACGATCATCACACCCAAAGGTGATGCAACACGCCCGACAACAGACCGAGCCCGTGAGTCGCTCTTTAATATCCTTTCTCATAGTTTTGATCTTGAAGGGATACGTGTACTTGATCTTTTCGCAGGCTCCGGCGCGTTTGGACTCGAATCGCTTAGCCGTGGTGCAAGCCATGTGACATTCGTTGAAAACGACAGAAAAGCGCTGGAAGCGATAGCGGCGAACATCAAAGCCTTTGACACAGAAGACATCACCACTGTCATTCGACAGGATGTCTATAAGTGGCTCTCCGGAGCTTCCAAAACCTACGACCTTGTCTTCGCAGACCCTCCCTACGATGATGACAGAACCCTTGCCCAGCTCCCTGATATTCTCTTTTCGAGAGGGCTTTTATTGCCGAATTCAGTTGTTATATGCGAGCATCGAACCGGCAGCACCGTAGAGCCACCGCCGCAAGTGGATGTTCTACGTGTAGTTACGGTCGGTGAGGCGCAGTTTACACTACTTACAAGGAAACCAGAAACCGGTTAATGTCAATACGCCGAGCAATATACCCAGGGACGTTCGACCCGATAACCTTCGGGCATCTTGACGTTCTCGCTCGCGCGGCGGAGACATTTGACGAGGTGGTGGTGGCTGTATCGACAGCAAGCGGAAAGTCGCCGCTTTTTTCTGAGTCAGAACGCCGCGCGACGGTCGAGCAGGCGATAGCAGAGGTCCTTCCGAACCAGACAAATATCACGGTAGAAAATTTTACCGGCTTACTTGTTGACTACGCAAAAGCAAAGAATGCTACTGCGATCGTTCGTGGTCTTCGAGCTCTCTCGGATTTTGAGTATGAGTTTCAGATGGCTCTTATGAATCGTAAGCTCGCTGACATCACAACAGTTTTTTTGATGCCGCACGAACGCTATACGTACCTTAACTCGACCATCGTTCGTGAACTCGCTAAGTATAACGGCGACATAACGAGCTTTGTACCCAAGTGCGTCATAGACGCGCTCAATAATAAATCGTAAGAAGAAGAATGATAGAAACATCTATTGAAAGAGTTGCCGCTCGTATGGAGCATTGCGAAGATTCACCGACACTACTTATTGCAGCTCGCGCATTAGAACTTCGCAAACAAGGCCGCTCTATCGTATCGCTCTCAACAGGTGAGCCGGATTTTCCTACTCCTGAGAATGTAAAGCAGGCGGGCATCAAAGCCATCACCGAGAACTTTACAAAGTACACCGCTGCTAATGGTATGCCCGAGCTTCGCGCTGTTGTAGCTGAGAAGTTCAAACGCGATAATGGAATTGACAGCTCTGCTGATAGAGTCATCATCACTTCCGGCGGCAAACATGCTCTTGGTAATTCGCTTATAGCGCTCTGTGAAACAGGTGATGAGGTACTTATGCCTTCTCCGTTTTGGGCAAGCTATTCAGCCATAGCATCTATCTCTGAAGCAACTCCCGTTATCATCAAGACAACACAAGAAGAGAATTGGAAACTTACGCCGCAAAAGTTAGCTGATGCGCTTACCGAACGTTCGCGTATGCTCATGCTCAATACGCCTGTCAACCCGACAAGCGTTGTCTATACTGAAGAAGAACTTCGTGCACTTGTACCTATCATTAAAGAGTCAGGTATTCTTGTGCTCGTTGATGAGCTTTATGAGAAGCTTACGTTCGATGGCATCAAACATTTCTCGCTTGGCTCGGTACCGGAGATCGCAGATCAAGTCATCACTGTCAATGGTCTCTCGAAGGCATATGCGATGACAGGGTGGCGTCTCGGATTTGCAACAGGACCAAAGTGGGCAATATCTGCAATGGCTCGTTTGCAAAGCCAGGCAGTGTCACACCCTTCTGCGATAAGCCAGCGTGCGGCTATCGAGGCACTCACCGGTCCGCAAGAATCTGTTGAAATGATGCGTAAGGCATTCGAAGAGCGCCGCGACCTTGTGACTGAGCTGATGCAGACTGTACCGCATATCTCCTTTACAAAGGCAGAGGGCGCGTTCTATGTATTCTTCAATGTTTCGCATTACTTGGGTATGTCAATGCCTGATGGCACACCGGTGAATACATCTGATAAACTTTGTGAGATGCTCCTTGAGACCTTCGGTATAGCTCTTGTTTCCGGCAGCGGCTTTGGTGACGGCAACTACGTTCGTCTCTCCTTCGCTGCTTCAAAAGACGATATTCGTGAAGGTGTTGAGCGACTCAAAACAGGACTTGCATCGCTGAAATAATTTTTACCACCAAGACACAAAGACTCGAAGGACACCAAGAATCTCTTTGTGAACTTTGTGCCTTCGTGTCTTGGTGGTTACTCTTATATATCTATGAATCCACTTCACCTCAATATCCCACAGACGCTCAAAGTACTTGAGGTATTCCTGCGTGATGAACTTGGGCGGGTTGGATTTAAGAAGGCAGTTATTGGTCTTTCAGGTGGTGTAGATTCCGCTCTCTCAACCTACCTTGCAGCTCGTGCCCTCGGCGCTGAGAATGTCCACTGTGTTCTGATGCCATATAAGACTTCGAGTCCTGAATCGTTATCCGACGCAATGAAGGTTGTTGAAGATCTCGGCGTTTCGCATGAGGTTGTCGAGATTACACCAATGACA
>DATDEW010000106.1:0-6178 GCA_036522935.1 Kapaibacterium sp. (SeqCode) | reverse complement strand
TGATTTATAGTGTAAAAGCACGCCCGCTGAAAGTCGGGTTGATGCAGGGAAGAGTAAGCCAATGCCATATTCGACAGGCAGCCCGAATGTGTTTGTCTCGTAGTTTATTTTGTAGCTATCTTTGAATGAGACATAGCCATTTACATCAAGCAGGAGAGTAGCGTATTGCTCCTCGGGTGGTTGGCAAAATGTGGGGGAATCTGTAGCCCAAATACACAAAAACACGAAAAACAAGGGCAAAACCTTGTAACCTTTCTCTTTAGAAGCGTTTTTATTATACTGTTCGCTATACGCCAATAGTCGTGCTCGTGTTTTCGGAGTAGTCACCTAAATTCATTCTGTCTTATGAACAATCGAACGAGAAAGATTGTCGCTTTGAGTTGTATTGTGTTATGTGTTTTATGGGCTAGTGCCGCTTTGAGCCAGCAGATCGCCAGACCAATCCCCTACCAACTGCCTTCACGGGATACCATTCTCTCCTCTGAGTTACCTGACCTTTTCGACGGTGAAGCCGGCGCACATGGGAAGTGGAGCGCAGATGCAAATGGACATATTGTCGGGACCGATGGCTACAGGCTGAAAATGTTTGGGACCGTATTGGGGCAGGGTGCAGCCTTTCCTGAGGGAAGGGAGTCAGAGATGCTTGCCAAGCGTCTTCGTAAAATGGGCTTTAATGCGGTGCGTATAGAAGATGTCGACTTCTGGAATTATGATGCGGCAAGTTTCTTCAAATATCGTGATAGTGCAAGCCAGATCAACCGTTCGTCGTTTACACTAAACCCGGTGCAATTCGCCCGATTCGATACACTCTTTTATCATCTAAAGAAGAATGGCATCCATGTTGTATTCACTCTCAACAGTCAGCATCGTTATACTCCTCAAGATGGAGTAATGTATCCTGATTCATTGGGATACTATCCTCAACTTGCACCATTCCTGGATCCGCAAGCTGCTGTTCTTATGCGCGGATGGGCGAAGATATTTCTAACTCATATAAATCCGCTCACAGGGAAATCGTATGCGAATGACCCTGCACTCGCCATATTTGAATACTTTAATGAGGAGTCACTCTTTTATTTCTGGAATGGCATTGACCGTCTTGTTTATATAGATGCAAATAACTATGGAAAGAACAAGCAGACGATAAGTTGGAATTACTCACGCCGTCTTGATTCACTCTATAATCAGTTCTTGAAAAATAAGTATGGCACCGATGCAAACATGATTTCGTCGTGGTGCGGTAGTGGTAACGTTTCGGCAAAGAACCTCATGGAAAATGCAAGTTTTGAGAATCCTGCATCCCCTGCTTGGAGCGTTCAAAGTCTAAATGGTGCTACTGCCTTTGAGATCGTTGCTGATGGTGGTATCGATTCACAGATATATGTAAAGATACGGATGTCAAATCTTGGTGGTACGCCAGCTAATTCGAATGTTCGATATACGAACACAAATTCGCGACTTGGAAAAGATACTCTCTATGAGTTGTCGTTCTGGTCGAAGATGGCGTTTGATCCCACAAACCCTAATAAAACGACAAGGACGATACAGTTATTTGTATCCCAATTTAATACAGGCGCTCAGGTATTAAATTTAAATTTTCAAATTGACACTGCGTGGAAAAAATATACATATTCTTTCCGTCCTTCCGGGGACGGATTGCATAATGTTCAATTCCGTATCGGGGCCGAACTTGGTGATGTATGGTTTGATGCTTGTTGGCTTAAACAAAAACCGGAAGTCCCGCCACAATCAGGTGAGTTGCTTTCAACATATACCGTCAAGCGTCTTCGTAACGATGGTTCACTCCGTACCCAGCCACCGCAGCGTATTCGTGACCAGATCGTTTTCCTTGATACGCTTGAAAAGGCGATTCATTCGTACTTTGATAAGACCATTGTTGATACCGTAAAGCCAATGTGTCTTATTAATCGTCGTCAGAATGGTGGCGGCACAACGCTCCCTGATGTGTATACTGCACTTACATCAGATGTTGTCGATGTCCATTCAACATTCGATTTTGTTACCACACGTGTTGGGAACCCTATTTATAGTGATAGTTCGTGGAGAGTTGGAAATAATTCAACAGTTAAGAGCAAATCATCTGCAAGTTTGCCGTTCATAATGGGAAGTAGTATAAAGGGAAAGCCAATTATTGTCGGAGAGTATATTACTCCGTATGCAAATCAGTTCGGTGCAGAGCAATATGTCATCCTTCCTGCATGGGCTCGTCATCAGGATTGGGACGGATTATTCATGGGCTATTACAGTGCGACTAGGGGTGGGAGCTTTGCTGATTCACTCCCTAATTGGTTTAAAACGGGAGTCGGTTCGTTAGATGCATATACTATTGCTCATAATCCTTCGCTCACAACGCTCCTTCCATTTGCCGCAAGAGTATTCCGCGACAGCATTGTGAAACTTGCAGAGTATAACCAGACCATCACCCATGTAAAAGATGATATTCAATTATGGTCAGCATTTCTTATTGGTCGTGGTCCGTATGGGGTTGATGGTAATATGGAAGCGAACATCTATACTCAGATGCAGATAAGACAAAGCTTTAATCAAACAACGCATAAGGTAGCTGCAGAATATCCGTATGTTGCTGATACTGCTACGAAGATCTCAGACACGAAAGAGATGTGGTGGGATCAGACAAACGGCAGATTCAAAGTAACGACACCGAATTACTACGGAGCATGTGGGTTGTATGCAAAGGATACTGCAAGTTTTCCCAACTTCTCTTTTGTCAGGAAGGATGCAGCTGCCAACGGTAAAGAGATGATCGCGCTCTATTATATGAGTGCTGATGCCACTCCGTTAGCAAGCGCAACGACTGCACTACTTTCATTCTCTACTCGCGCGCAGAATACCGGCTTAACATGGATAGACTCGAACGGCTGGACAAAGAACTTCGGCAATAAGCCCGTCATTGTTTCTGCGCCAATTGTACGATGTGTCTTTACAAGCGAACTTGACAGTGTGATCGTAACACCTCTTGACAGTATCGGTAAAGAGCGTAATTACTCTTGGGTTGCAGGTCGTGTTGGCACAACAAACCAATTCGCGATTGAACTTGACCCTACCGTTACAAAGTCATTCTGGTATAAGGTTGAACATCGGATCACTGTACCGACATTCGTAGAAAATAAGAGCCCTGGTACGGATTATCTTGCTCTTAAAGCGAATCCTATCACAGGGAATACGGGTTATATTCAGCATCGGGCTGCTGAAGGTGAGCGGGTTGCTATATCCCTCTATGATATGCTTGGTAGAGAAGTGTCTGTGCTAATCGATGGAGTTCTCTCGAACGGAGCTTCATCGCTAACGAGTTTTGATACACGCTCGCTTTCAGCTGGTAGTTACATCCTTGTTATGCGTTCGGGGATGAACACCCTGACTAAGCAAGTTGCAATTTTGAAATGATCTTTCTTTCTGGTACATTTATGATACAACGTCTCTATTTGCTTACTGTTACCGTTATGCTCTTTTGCCTTATGCAAAGTGCGAACGCACAGTATATCTCTCGCCCTTATCCCTTCACTATAAACTCGCGTGATACGATAACGTCGCCGTACTTTCCATCGAAGAACGAAGAAGTTGCCGGAGCGAAAGGAAACGTTACGGCCACTCCCGACGGACATTTTATGTCCGGCGGACAGCGGCTCAAGTTCTTCGGGACGGAGCTTCAGTTTGATGCTGGGTTCATTCCCGGTAAAGATGCACGTGACCTTGCTCGTCACTTGAAGAAACTTGGCTTTAACGCGCTTCGCCTTCGTGCAAGTGACTATACCTATGATGCAAACACCAGTTTCTTCAATACCACTGGGTATCCCAAGAATTCATACGTACTCGATTCGGGTCAGCTTGCAAAGTTTGATACACTTGTCTATGAGATGAAGCAGGCAGGTATCTATATGTTCCTTGCGCTTAACTCTGAATATCATTACATCTACCCGCTAGATACGATGATCTCATATACGGATTCTATCTGGGGTGGGTCGGGATACTATCAGAATTTCTTTGATAATGGCACTTCCAAGGTACAGAGGAATTGGGTAAAGACGCTATTATCACATACAAATCCGCTCACAGGCAAGAGAGTTGGTGACGAACCGTCTATTGCAGGTATAGAACTCTACAATATCCCCGGTATCTATTATGGCTGGAGAAATAACTATCTCAATTATATTGATACGAACAATCACTATTCTCGGGGCGGTGTGTCAACTATCAGCTTCCATCAGTCACGAAAGCTTGATACGCTCTTTACTCAATACCTGAAGAAGAAATATACCAGCGATGCAGGAATAAATCTTGCATGGAAGGGAAGTGGATCTGCTGACCCGATAAACCGCATTGCTAATGGCAGCTTCGAGAGTATAACTTCTCCTGCTTGGTCGTTCAATGTTGCCAATGGTGCAAGCGGCGGAAAGGCGACTATTTCGCCTGCCAAAGATTCACAGTACTGTTTGCTTGTTCAGCTTGATAATTTGGGTGCTAACCCGGTGTGGAACGATGCCTATTTAGGTAATCTCTCTGCTCGTTGCGGCAAGGATACACTCTATCAAATGTCGTTTTGGGCGAAGATAAAGTACAATCCTGCAAATGGTGTCAAGGCAAGAAATATACTGCTCTATTTTTATGATTATATCGGCGCTGCAGGTGCAGCTCTTGCAGAGTATGTTGACATTGATACAAACTGGAAACAGTATACCTATTCGTTCAGAGCACAAGCATCAGGATTACATAATTTGTATGTCGGTCTTGGCCAGTCGCTCGGAGATGTCCAGCTTGATGGATTTGTTATTAAACAAAAAGAAGAAATTGGGCTTTATCCATCCGAGTCATCAAATATATATTCTATCTATCGTATCAAATATGGTGAAGGTAGTGCAGTTTCTATTCAACGGGCTCGTGATATGGGTATCTTCTATGATTCCCTTCAGCGTTCATACTATACAAATATGATGAAGGTAGTCCGTGACACGGTCAAAGCAAAAGTGCTCATGAGCTTTTATGACCCTGATTGGTGGGCGACAGTTAACGATGCTCATGCCATGAAAACTGCAGACTTCACAACGTCTTCGGCGCAGTCCGATTATTACAGGCAGCGAGATGGCATGCCATCTACTGACTCTACGCTTCGGATTACTAATATGCCGATGCTCTCAACTACCGGAGCATCCATCTTATCACAACTCGCCGCTCAAAGCTTGCAGGGTAAACCATTTGTTGCAAAGTTCTTGAATCCTAATTTTGAACAGTACTACTCTCAGGCAATACCATTCCTTGCCACGTATGCTGCATATCAAGATTGGGATGGTCTTTTCATTAGACCCTATGCAACATATAAACAGTCATTGTTCGCGGACAGTATATTCCCGGCAACAGGTAACTATCTTTACTATGTTGGATATGACATACAAGGTAATCCCGGAATACTTTCGCTTTTGCCGAGCGCCAGTGCTATTTTCCGAAACGGATATGTAAAGGTGGCAGAGGTGTCAGATTCGATCACTCATGATCCCGACGATGTCATGTTAGCATCAAAATTTCCCGATTATCGCCATCCATTTGGTACCGAGGGCTACATCGACCCGAATATAGTAACAGCGCTCAAGGTAAGACAAAAATTCGATGCTCCGGTGCATAAAGTTGCCGCACAGTATCCGTATGTACCTGACACCGCCGCAAAGGTATCAGACCACGGCGAGATATACTGGCAGCAATCATCTATGTTCTTCAAGGTCAACTCGGATAAAGCGAATATTGCTATTGGTTTCTTTGGTCCTGATAGCATTTCGCTTTCACGACTCATGTTCCGCCGTCTTGATGGTGTCCGCGAGAACCTTTCGCTCTCTCTTATACCGCTCGATGATAAACCGCTTGCATCATCGTCAAGCATGCTGCTTACGATGGTAACACGTGGACAAAATGATGATATGCAATGGCAGGACTCAATAGGTATAGGCAAGAATTGGGGTGGTTTACCGACCGTCATGAGTGCTGCACAAGTAGAAATTACAATAAAAAGCGATTCGGGACGAGTTCTTTTCCATCCGCTTGATGCAGCGGGGATGCCGATCGCAAGTTATATTGAGGCAAAGAAGAACGAAGGTGCTAATACCTTCAAAGTTACTCTTGAGCAGTATAACGACTCAACACCCTGGTATTG
>DATDEW010000105.1:0-2949 GCA_036522935.1 Kapaibacterium sp. (SeqCode) | reverse complement strand
GCTGCGCCGGCGGCGGAGCAGTTGCATGTTGAACTCAGCGCGGGCTCTGTTGCGAAGGTAAGTCCTTCGAGTGGAAGTGCGTTGGATGGAAGTCCGGGGAATGATGATGACAGGTCGGGGGGAAGCGACCATGGGTCAAGTGGTGCGTGCTTGTAACGTAGATAAATTGTGTTCATGTTTTTGAAGAAGGTTGGAGGTTTTAGGTGGTAGGTTGTAGGTTGGGGTTTTCCCTACAACCTGTAACCTACCACCTTCAACCTTAAAACAAAGTAAAGAAATATTTGCCTTCGAGCCGCGCGCTAAAACGTGTCTCGTCTTTATCAATCGTGGGCGGATCAACTCTCGTGATGATAGCCCGCTCGATCCGGTAGAGTTCGCCGAGGCCAAGCGGCGGCGGCACGTAGAAGATATTGATATAGCTAGCGGCAAGCTCCGACATATCAGAGTGCTTCGTGAATGCGCCGATATACTTGAGCTGGTTCTCGCTAAAGTGTATCGTTACGACGAATGATTGCTCGCCGCAGATCGCTTGACCTGTGAATCCGTACTTTGTGTACTTCGTCGCGCCGAGCGAAATACCGAATGACGGAAACGCCGACGGCGCAAGTTTGCCTGTAGTTGCTTCGTCCGTGAAGGTCCATCCACTATATAGCGAAAGCCCATCGCGAAGCGAGGTGATGAAGTTGATTTCTCGTGTCATGTGTGTAATAGTGTGTTAAAATGTTGTCATTCCGAGCGGAGCGAGGAATCTGGATGAAGCAGTAGTCCAATCTATAGAAAGTACAGTCACTTCAATAGTATTCTTATTCCAGATCCCTCACTTCGTTCGGGATGACATTCTTTTAGAGATACCTCCTGTATGGAGCTAATATTTTCTCATGCCTCTCGTCCAACTCCTTATAGCGCTCTCCGCTCGTTCCGGTTTGCCATTCGCTCTCGATAACGAGTATCCCTCGTCCGCGTTTTGATTCTTCGTAGATCGTTGCGGCGATCTCGAGGATGACCTGCCTCACCGCATCGGGGCAGAGCAGCGTTAGCGGAGGCATGAACGTGATGTGATGCTCGTAGCCCGGGAGGAAGGTCACGTCATGCGCGATGATAAGCAGTCCGTCTTCAAAGAGCTTGAGCTTTGTTATATCGCCGAGCGAGACGTTGCCATCTGTATCGCGATATTCCCATGAGAGTATCGTTGCGGCTTCTTCGGCGATGCGGTGACGTGTGCCGCCGTCACCCCAGAAGATGACGGTTCGCGCACTGGCGGTGTAGTCCCGGCCGAGATAGGTATAGACTCTGTCGGTAGCCGCATTAAGCGACTGCTCGAAGAGATAGATAATGTCCGGATCCGTCGAACTGTCGTTAAGATAGTTTTGCAGATCACTAACTAGTACGGGTGATGGGTAGGGCATAGGGTTTTCAATTAGGAATTATGAATTGGGAATCAGTAGCGCAAGCGTCCTCGCTTGCTCTTAATGGGTATCGCAGGTATCCTTACCTGCATCTGAAAAATGCTGTCACTTTCCCCGTAAGTGCTTTATATATCAACATACTAATTGTTTCGATTTCGGGGTTTTGGATCGTGCCGCGTCTTATTGTGGCGATGGTTTGTAACTTTTCATGTGCTTAATAGTTTTACTAGTATCACTTACACGTATTACTTCCGGAGGCATTATGTCCCTACTCCTGCTGGTACTTTCTCTTTTACTCACAATTGCTATTTCCTCGCATTCCCAAACCAGAACATGGGAAAAGTTGAAGGGTCCGTATGGGGCAAAGGTAGAATCTCTTCGTGTTCATAATAATGGTACGTACTATGTAACTGCAGTAGTAGATGAAGGGCGACGCCTATTAAAAAGTACCGATCAAGGAAAAACCTGGACTAAGCTTCCGAAATTACCACAAGAATTAGATACAAGTAGCCTTAACTATCCACAAGGATACCTATATTCATTTTATTCATTGTATTCATTTGAACTTGGGACTGATAGTGCGATCTATCTGCGCTGCCAGTACCCTGACCAACATCGTCAATATCCTGTCAGTGGTGTATATATTACTACGAACGACGGGCAAGATTGGAAAAAGATATATGATTCAGCGGCTTATATTGGTGTTACCGGTAAGCCGGGTGAATGTATGATATACGAAATGGATAGTTTTCATGAAGGATTTAGGAGGATAGATAATGATGGCGTATATATTGATTCTTCTTTACCGGATTTTCAATATTTTTGTTGGGTTAGCGATTCGACGTATATAAGACATAATTATTCTATATACATTAGTCATGATAATTGTAAGACATGGAGCAGATACGATGTTGAGCCTTTCAAGAATTCAGGTAATGTAGAATACATTACACGAGGTCGAAATAGTGATTTTTACGTTAATTGCCTCGATAGCTTATCGGTACGCCGCATCTATAAAGGCAACTTCTCTGAAGGATGGACAAAGCTTGGTGATCCTCCTGCGAACTTGGGCCGTATATCTGCACTTTCTAATGACCGTATAATTGGTCTTGATTCCTATTGGCCGCAGACCTCTACAACGTTGTATATTTTGAACACAGACTGGCCGGTTATGACAAAGTCGAAGTCGATGCCTATTCCTCCTGATGGGATCACAGATCAAATGTTAGCAACTGATCTGCTTGATGGCATTATCTATCCAACCTTTGACGCTATATTTAGGTCGTCAGATTTTGGACTCACGTGGCAAGAGTTTGCAATACCATATAGTGATGTCAGTTCTATTCATGTTAATGATGCAGGTCATATTTTTACAAAAAGAGGTAGTCTTGGCAATCTTCCTCCGATAAACCAAGTAAGTTCGTATGTCAGTAAGAGTACCGATTCAGGACAAACTTGGGTAAAAACATCTCCGCAGTTTCGGCCTTCGTACGGATATATAGGTCCCGGCTTTGACGGTGGTACTATTTTGACGGTAAATGAT
>DATDEW010000104.1:0-5170 GCA_036522935.1 Kapaibacterium sp. (SeqCode) | reverse complement strand
ATAGATGGTACTCCACAATACTTGGAGTGATCGTCCTCGCTCTATTCTGTCTTTCTTCTAATAGTTCGTTCGCTCAATTGTCGGCAAACTATACTTTTGAGAGCGGGACAGGCAGTAAGGAATCGGTATCTGGTACGAATGTCTTTGGAAACGATCAACCTGGTGCTCGGTATTTAGGAAATTATTCCTCTGGAACGCCCCAGCCATGGGACTTTGAGTCTAGTGTGATCTCCGCTCCTTTCCCGATCACATTTAACTGTAACACCTACAACGAATTTAGGATCTATATGTCCGGAATGATCTCGCTTGGAAGTGGGACAATATATAGCTCATCCTATAATGATATCGGCAATGTCGAAATGCCTGTGATCGCGGCATATTGGGATAACCTTCATATAACGGGTTCGGGACAGTCATATCGTTGCGGTTGGCAATCGCATGTTTCTTATGGTGTAACCGGTTCGGCACCGAACAGAATTCTTGTCATTGATTGGAGCGATATGGAGATCAATGAATGGGAATATTACGGATCATATTACGATATTGGTAACCGTGGGACATTCCAGATCCAGATGCATGAAAATGGCAAGATAGTTTTTTACTATGATAAGATGGAGGTCTATCCTACATGTGGTTCAAAGGTAAACTATCCTAGCTATGGTATGTATCCCACGATCAGTGGCTCAATTGGTATCGCTGAAAATGCAAAAGATTTTTTAAGTGTAACCCCAACGGGCAATTCGGGATATGTAACCGATTATGCAAACAACAGCATTGACCTTAACTCACAACCTATCTATGGCAATACATCATTCGTTTGGCTACCGCCAAATGTTCAGATGTCGGCTACACCAAAGATCGTTGATTTTGGTACGATAGGACTTGGTGCATCGGTAATGGCAGCAGTAACAGTTAAGCATGCAGGTGATGCTTGTGTATTAAATATACTCGGCACATCTATTACAGGTCCGGGCTCTTCACACTTTTCAGTACTTAGTGCTCCATCTTCACTATCTCCGGGGCAGACCGGGACGATCTTAGTTCGCTTTGCACCTACACTCAATGGATCATACGATGTATTTCTAAATGTGACATCGAATGGTCGTGACAGTGGTGTTCAGCAGATATTACTCAGCGGAAAAGCAGTTGCTCCGATCGTTCAAGTTCTTCCGATCGGGACAGTCAATACTGCAACGAAAATGTTCAGAAAGACAAGGACACTGGTCGGTGATTCAACCCGTGAGTCATTCCTTGTTAAGAATATAGGTGATGCAACACTCGTTATCAGTGCTGCGTCCGGATTTACCGGAGACAACCCCGGAATGTATAAAGTGACACGTAAGCCTGCAAGCGCGATCGGACCCGGTCAGGCAGATACAGTGACAATTACGTTCTCTCCGTCAATAGAAGGATCAGTTCCGGCAAGATACAATCTTGTAACCAATGCATTTAATGGAACGCAGATAATTGATCTATTGGGAGTTGGTATAATCCCGCGTATTGAGTTAACACCGGGAGAGATGGTGACTTTTGATTCTATCCCAATCGGTACGACGGTATGTAAAAATGTACGTATCTCTAATAACGGTTCAGACACCCTACGTTTGACGCATAATTATTTATCTTCAAGTGACGGCGATTTTAGCTATACACCACTTGTCGGTAAAGACACGGTCATTGTCCCTAACTCGTTCCGTGATGTACAGGTATGCATCACCCCGCTTCAAAAGGGTACCCGTCGTGCACGCCTACGTTTCACAACAAATATTCCTTTCACATTCCCTACAAATGGACCACGTCAGGATACAACAGCAAAGAGCGTTGAGATATGGGCGAACGCCGTCCCTGCTGACCATACCATTATCGCAATGGGAGAATTTAGTGATGCTGTGATCGGTACAGAGGTGTCAGCGCCTGCTACCTTGACAAATACAGGTAGTGAGACCATCACTGTTGAAGAGCCGTTCTTCAGCGGTACGAATGCAAAGGAGTTCAAAGCGACGAAGGCAAACTTCCCGCTTCAACTTACTCCCGGGGCAAGCATCAGCTTCACAGTCGTTAGCACCCCAAAAGTACGTGGTGAGAACTTGGCAGTAATGAACATCGCTAATAAGAGCGAAGACCGCCAATATTTGCAGGCAGTTAATCTCTCTGTCAAAGGACTCGCAGCGAGTTCTGCTCTTAACGAGAGTGCACTGAACTTTGATAAACTTTATCTTGGCGAAGAGTCATCGAAGACGGTGATCGTTGAGAATACGGGCGATGTAGATCAGGTCTATACTGCAACCCTCGTTGGTGCCGGGTATACTCTCACATCAAATTCACTTTCGGGCGCAGTTTCACCGGGTTCATCAGCAGTCTATACCGTGAAGTTCGCACCGAACGTTAAAGGTGTCTCAAGCGGAACATTGACATTTACGAGCACTCATATCGCAGATATGGCGGTAGCTCTTAGCGGTGATGCCGATGAGAAGCCTGTTACACAGTCTCTCAAGGGTGATATCGCAATGAAAGGCTTCGTACTTTCACAGAATGCACCAAACCCTGCAACAGGCAAAACATCATTTAGCTTTACCACCCCTTCAACGGTCTCTGTCCGTATCATACTTGCAGATATTACCGGTAAGACGGTACGCGAGTTAGCAAACGGAGTATACGGGACAGGTGAACATGTAATAAATATGCTTACCAATGATATTTCGTCAGGCAGTTATGTGTATATCCTTGAATCAGAGGGTGTTCGATTGGTTCGCCAGATGATTATCAATAAATAAAAAAAGTACATATCTTTTTTGAGAAAAGGCGGACAAAATGTCCGCCTTTTTTTGTCACAATTTGAGGTTTAAACATGTCATAATGCTTGATTTATGGCATTTTTGAGGTATTTATAGGAAAAATTTGGATTTTCTCATTTTTTTTCGTATATTTACAGGCTATTTAACATGTAAAAAGTTATGAAAACCTCTGTAGGGTCTTTACACACAACAAATAAATTATACCATGCTCTTGCTAAGACAGTTGTCTTGGCTGTGCTCTGCCTAATCGTTGGGGATTCGTTTGCTCAATTATCGACAAACTACACATTCCAGACTGGTACGGGCAGTAAGGTAAGTGTCTCGGGTACCAAAATTTGGGCAGGCTCTAGGGGGGGCAGAGCATACTCTCACCCATATTATTCAAATCAACCCTGGAATTTTTCATCTAGCTTGATCACGTCTCCATTTCCGATCACGTTTAATTGCCAGACATATACAACGTTTAGAGTATATTCGTCAGGTATTGTGACACTCGGTTCCGGCACCCTATCAAACTCAGCTGAAAATTCTTTTTATAGTGCAACAATGCCTGTGATAGCGGCATTCTGGGATAACCTTCACTATACAGGACCAGGTCCGGACCCGTGCTGGACTTCTTATGTATCGCATGGGGTAACAGGTACTGCACCGAACAGAGTGTTGGTCGTTGATTATAATGACATGGAGATCAACTACTGGGATTATTATGGATACATTTATGGAATGGGTAATCGCGGCACCTTCCAGATCCAGATCCATGAGAATGGTAAGATCGTATTTTACTACGATAAGATGGAATCAGATCCATCATGCGGTTACTGGCAAAACTACAGAGACTATGGTGGATATCCTCTCGTAAGCGGAACTGTTGGTATTGGACTAAACTCATCTGACTTCTTGTCGGTCTCTCCGGCGGGCAGCAGCGGATACCAAAATGTCGGGTACTCTAATGATTACATTGATCTTTATAATGAGCCAATTTATGGTGGGACTTCGTTCGTATGGTTGCCACCGAATGTGCAGATGTCTGCTACACCAAAGATCATTGATTATGGTGTTGTTGGTATCGGCGCTTCAGCTACAGCAGCAGTTACAGTAAAACATGCCGGCAACGCATGTAATCTAAATATTATTGGCACCTCTATTACAGGAGCCGGCTCATCACAGTTTACAGTGACGAGTGCGCCAACAACGCTGACTCCCGGACAGACAGGGACTGTCTTAGTGCGGTATGCACCGGTGGGCAATGGTACGTTCAATGTGTTCTTGAACATTACATCCAATGGCCGTGATAGTGGCGTGCAGCAGATACTCTTGAGCGGAAAAGCAATTGCACCTGTTATTGAGCTCATACCGATAGGGACTGTCAATACTGCATCAAAAATGTTCAGAAAAACAAGAACAGCTCTCGGTGATTCCCTTCGACAATCATTCCTTATGAAGAATACCGGTGAAGCAACATTGATCATGAGTCCGAGCTCTTCATTTAGCGGAGATAACCCAAGTATGTATACACTCTCTCGCAGACCAGCGGGACCGATCGGACCAGGTCAATCGGATACGGTGTCGATCACGTTTACTCCTATGCTTGAAGGTTCTGATCCGGCAAGGTTCAACTTGGTAAGCAATGCACTTAATGGTACTCAAGTTGTCGATCTCTTCGGAATTGGTATTATTCCCCGCATCGAGCTTACACCGGGTGAAATGTTGACCTTTGACTCAGTAGCCATGGGTGTGACAGTATGCAAGAATGTTCGCATTTCCAATAACGGTTCAGACACCCTACGTTTGACACATAATTATTTATCTTCAAGTGACGGCGATTTTAGCTATACGCCACTTGTCGGTAACGACACAATGATCGCCCCTAACTCATTCCGTGATGTACAGGTATGTATCACCCCACTTCAAAAGGGTACACGCCGTGCACGCTTGCGTTTGACTACCAATATTCCTTTTACATTCCCGGTAAGCGGTCCTCGTCAAGATTCGAGTGCAGAGTCTCTTGAGATCTGGGCGAATGCAGTTCCAAGTGATAAGACGATCATTGAAATGGGTGACTTCTCCGATGCAGTTATCGGTACAGAGTCGAGCGTAGTTGTTACAATGACGAATGCAGGCAGTGAACCTGTCATAGTTGAAGAGCCGATCTTCAGTGGTGTTAATGCAACATCATTCAAGGCAACGAAGGCAAACTTTCCGTTGACTATCGCTCCGGGTAATAATTTTACCTTTACTGTCGTTGGAGCGCCAACACTGCGCGGCGTAAATACAGCAGTAATGAACATCGCTAATAAGAGCGAAGACCGCCAATATTTGCAGGCAGTTAATCTCTCTGTCAAAGGACTCGCAGCGAGTTCTGCTCTTAACGAGAG
>DATDEW010000103.1:0-12202 GCA_036522935.1 Kapaibacterium sp. (SeqCode) | reverse complement strand
TGGATAGCAAGCGAGAGAAGCTGATCCAGATTCTTGGATATATGCTTCATGCTTCGCACGATAAGAACCGAAGTATCACGAATGACCCAAAAGAATGCAGACCGCTCAAGCGGCTTAAATGTTTTCACAGCTTCCATTATTTCTTTCCTCCTTCTGTCTCTTGTGTCGCTTCATGACCTGTTAACTGCAAGAATACATCATCAAGTGTCGGCTTATGGAGTTGGAATGTCTCGACTTTGATCGCATTATTTTCTAACACATCCAAAATACGTTTTACATGTGAGACACTTCCGTCAACAGCAATAGTAACCGTCTTCTCCTCTCGACGTATCGTCTCGTTAGAAAACACTTTGAGTACTTTGCTTACATCATCATCCGTAGCCAATACAAGTTCGAGCCGCTCATTGCCGATATTGCTCTTGAGTTCATGGGAAGTGCCTTCTGCGATAACTTTGCCATGATCGATAACCACAATGCGATCGGCAAGTTTATCCGCTTCTTCGAGGTATTGTGTTGTAAGCAGTATCGTCGTTCCGCCACTCGAAAGCCGTTCTATCCTATCCCAGATCGCAAGTCGGCTTCGCGGATCAAGTCCCGTAGTCGGTTCATCAAGGAAGAGTATTGGTGGCGTTGCCACAAGGCTCAATGCAAGGTCAAGCCGGCGGCGCATACCGCCTGAATATGTTTTGGCGATGCGATCTGCCGCTTCGACAAGATCGAATTCCTCGAGCAACTGCTTTGCACGTTCTCTGCTATCAGCCGAACTCAAATGATAGAGCTTGCCGAGCATCTCGAGATTCTCTCTGCCGCTAAGGTATTCATCAACAGCGGCATATTGACCCGTGAGACCAATAGAGCGTCGGACGTCTTTCGGATTTTTAGAAACGTCAAACCCGCCGACGATCGCCTCACCGCCATCGGGCGGAAGGAGAGTGCTTAGGATGCGGATGGTCGTAGTTTTCCCTGCCCCGTTCGGACCGAGTAGGGCGAGGATGGTGCCTCGTTCGACAGTGAGGTCAATACCATCAAGAACGACCAAGTTCTTGAACGACTTCCTCAACCCCCGAACGACAATAGGAGCAGAATGTTGCATAAATAGTGATAGTAGTAGGTGCCTATAATTTGAACAACAATATACAATGAGAATTGACATGTGTTACACAAGAATATAGAAAAAATATGGACGTAATATTGGCTGATATCCGAACTAATTCACATAAAATAAAGATATATGCCTATCTTTGCATAATATGATAACAGACTCATTCTCATACTCGGTTACCAACCACATCGCACGGATCCGCTTCGCACGGCCGAAGACGCTGAACTCGTTGACCTTTAAGGTCTATCGCGACCTTACTGATCTTATGTATCAGCTTCGTTTTGATGATGATGTAAAGGTCGTCGTTATCGAAGGCGAAGGTAAAGGATTCTGCTCAGGTGGCGATGTGCATGAGATCATCGGTGAACTTATTAAACGTGACGTCAAAGGACTGCTTGAATTTACCCGCATGACAGGTGAATTGGTGACGAACATGCGCCTTTTGGAGAAGCCCATCATAGCTTCTATTAATGGTATAGCAGCAGGTGCAGGGGCGGTTATCTCTCTCGCGTCTGACTTCCGCATCATGGCAAAAGAAGCGAACATTGCTTTTCTCTTTCAGAAGGTCGGTCTTACTGCTGCCGATATGGGAGCGGTATTCCTACTCCCTAAAGTTATAGGTACTGCCCGTGCGACAGAGTATCTTATGCTCGGAGATAAAATATCAAGCGAAGAGTGTTATCGGATCGGCTTGGCGAACAAGGTCGTCGAGCTTGATAAACTTGAAGAAGAGACGATGGCACTTGCAACACGTCTTGCCGAAAGCGCATCACTTGCCCTCGGACTTACCAAACGCCTCATCAACAATGAGTGGCACATGGACCTAACAGGAGCTATTGAACAAGAAGCAACAGCACAAGCACTCATGATGCTGACAGAAGATCACAAGGAATTTCATAGTGCATTTAGCGAGAAGCGTCAACCGAAGTTTACCGGAAAATAATGAAACAGCTCATTGTCATATCAGCTCCTTCCGGTGCAGGGAAAACCACGATCACAAAACGGATCCTTGAGAAGCATCAGGACAAGTTGACCTTTAGTATTTCTGCAACTACCCGCAAGATGCGTGAGGGAGAACGCGATGGGGTTGACTACTACTTTTTGACGAAAGAAGATTTTCTGCATAAGATAAAAGAGAACGAGCTCATTGAATATGAGCAGATATTTGATAATTACTATGGCACTCTCGTCTCTGAAATAGATAGGGCTAAAGATCAAGGAAAGAGTCTTCTATTTGATATTGATGTAAAAGGTGGAATATCTATCAGAAGTAGATTTCCGGAAGATAGCTTACTGATCTTTATTGCCCCACCATCGATGGAAGTCCTCCGCGAACGTCTTACCAATCGTCGCACAGAAACACAAGATGTTATTGAGCGTCGTTTAGCCCGGGCAAAAATGGAAATGGAGATGGCAGAAGTCTATGATAATATTGTAATTAATGATAAACTCGACGAAGCAACCTCCCGGGTCGAAGAGTTGATATTCAATAAAGTCATTTCTTAGCCTTTCGAGGTATTCTTTGCTTATTTTTGTATCCTGTTTTCAGTAGGATACCTTTCACCGCAACTCTCTTTCGCACATGATAACGGAATGGTCAGGATTCATTCTATTTATGGCAATCTCCATTGGAGTAGGGGTATGTTCCGTTTTTGCCACCAGAAAGTTCATCGGACACGAGTTTCTTCGCCGTCACAATGAAGTCACTGCCCCTGTTCATGCTGCGATCAGTGTAATGTACGCTGTCCTCTTGGGCTTTGTTATGATCGCAACATGGGAACACTATGATCAGGCAGAAGCAGTCGTAGTTACCGAAGCAAATCAGATATTTGCATTAGATAGAGATTTCTCAAATATACCGATCCACCTTCGAAGCGATATAGACAGTGCTCTATCCAGCTACACACATTCGGTAGTAAATGTTGAGTGGAATATGATGATGTCCGGTTCAATGGACAATTACATAAATTATTCTTATGAGACTCTGTGGAAAATGATGGGCTCTCTGAACCCACAAAACGATAGCGAGAGAATGTGGGTAGATAAAGCCGTTGATAGGATCAATAAACTTGATGAGGCTCGAGGTGAACGTTTCATGCTCGTCGAACGCCACATCCCTAGAATGCTATGGAGATTTCTTCTTGCAGGGGGATGTATAGTAATTCTTTTTACCAGTTTATTTGGTTCGGAAACATTATCAATGAGTTTACTAACGAACATCCCACTAGCAATGCTCATCGGATTTATGCTCTATCTAATAAACGAATTAGATTATCCGTTCGATGGTAATCTTCGAATTCATGATGAAGCATTCCGACATGTCTTAGAGTTAATACAACGAACTCATTAACTTCATTCTTGACTTACACCCCCACTAATAGGTAAAGCAATGATCTGTACAAATTGTCAAACAGAAAATCCTGACCAGGCGAAGTTCTGCGGCCAGTGTGGTGCAAAACTTGAAGCTGTCAAAACACAGCCTGATATGCCATACGCCGAACGGCGTCAGCTTACCGTCCTCTTCTCCGATCTGGTCGGCTCAACTGCCCTTTCGGATACAATAGACCCCGAAGATATGCGGGCTATCCTTCATGACTACCAGGCCGCCTGCACAAGTGTCGTTGGTCTCTATGACGGATTCATCGCAAAATATCTCGGCGATGGTATCCTTGCGTACTTTGGATATCCCACTGCTCATGAAGATGATGCACGACGAGCGGTCCAGGCAGGGCTTGGTATCATTGAAGCAATTAAAACCATCAGTGAACGATACCAGAGAGAATTACAGGTCCCGATAGATGTACGAGTTGGTATTCATACAGGACTCGTAGTCGTCGGCGACATGGACAAGAAGGATGTACTTGAGGCAAATGCCATTGTTGGCCAGACGCCGAATCTTGCTGCACGTATCCAATCAATAGCGGAGCCGGGTGCACTCGTCGTTAGTGATGACACCTATAAACTTGTCAAAGGATATTTTGAGAATACAGATCTTGGCACACATGAGCTAAAGGGCATATCACAAGCAATACGTGTTCATCGCATTGACCATGCAAGTACAGCACGGAGCCGACTTGAGGCAGTTGGAAATTTAACTCCGTTCGCAGGACGTGATAAAGAGATACAAACACTTGAGTCTCTCTGGCATCGTTCACAAGAGGGCAACGGGCAGATCGTATTTGTATCAGGCGAAGCTGGCGTTGGAAAATCAAGACTTATTCACTCAATTAAGGAATATGCTGCAAACAATCCGGATTCTTGGCTTACGGAATTGCGCTGTTCACCCTACCATCATAACAGCTCCTTCTATCCTGTAATAGATTTTCTTGAGCGCATTGCGCTGCGTTTTGATAGAGATGATAGTGCTCAAGAAAAACTTACAAAAATTGAAGGCTTTATTCTTCAGTATGGACAAGACACCTCTGAGGCAGTGCCTCTTCTTGCATCACTCTTATCAGTACCCCTTACTGCTCCTTATTCTCCGCTTGCGATAACGCCACAACGCCAGAAGCAGCGTATTATTGAGTTGCTGGTAACGATATTGCTTCACAGGAGTGAAGTGCAGCCGGTTCTATTTATACTTGAAGATCTGCACTGGGCTGATCCATCGACGTTAGAGTTGCTCGATAAACTGCTCGAGCGCAGCGAGCATCATAGCATCCTTGTATTTCTTTCGTATCGTCCTCAGTTTGTGCCATACTGGGCTAAGACTGACACCACGACCTTCATTGAGTTGACGGGATTACCAAGAAAGAACGCGGAAGAAATTATTCTTCGAGTCTCGAACAATAAGACAATTCCAAAAGAGGCACTTGATTATATCATATCAAAAACAGATGGCATCCCTCTCTTCCTTGAAGAGTTGACAAAATCCATGATAGAATCAGAGATGCTGGTTGAGAAAGGAAATACATACCAACTTTCCGCACCGCTTCATACACTTGGCGTACCAACATCAATACAAGACTCACTGACAGCCCGTCTTGACCGACTGACAGACGCAAAACCTGTCGCGCAGCTTGCAGCTACTATCGGTAGAGAGTTTTCCTATGAGATACTCGAAGCTATCCCCGGTGGGCATACAGCTACACTACAAAGTCAACTCGAAAAGCTTGTTCAGGCCGGGATACTTTATCAAAAAGGAGCGATGCCGAATGCAACGTTCTCATTCAAGCACGCTCTCATTCAGGACTCTGCATATTCTTCGCTCCTGAAAACATCGCGTAAAGATTTTCACAAGTTAATTGCAGAGACATTTGAGGCAAAGAATCCCGAGCTTATCGAGACACAGCCCGAGCTTCTTGCACAACATTATACCAAAGCGCAATTACCACAGAAAGCAATACAGTACTGGCTTGCTGCAGGTGTCAGGGCTCTTCAACGCTCTGCAAACGCTGAAGCTGTCGCTCACTTGCGCCAGGGACTAACGCTGACCGCCGATATCACAGACCCGATACTGAAGAATGGATTTGAACTCCAACTTTATTCATGTATTGGACCGGCGCTTATTGCAATCAAAGGGTTTGCCGATGAAGAGATCGGCGAGACATATAAACGAGCCGGCGAACTAAGCCTGCAGCTTGGCGACGGACCACATCTGTTTACTCCGTTATGGGGTCAATGGGTTTATTATCTTGTACGCGGTGACCTTATTAAAGCAAAGCATCTTGCAACAGAAATGCATCGCATCGGCAGTGAAGCAAAAGACACGGCGTTACTTGTCGAAGCACACTGGACACTTGGTAATACAGAGTTTTGGCTCGGTAACTTTGAAGTATCACTTGATAATCTTTCAAAAGCTGTTGAAATTTATGACCCTGAACGTCACCATATCGGCGCTTACCTCTATGGACAAGACCCGGGAGTTGCCGCACATTGCTACAGAATGTATGCAAACTGGTCGATAGGAAAACCCGATACTGCTGGTGAAGCTGTAGATACAGCTCTATCGCTTGCACAAACGCTTCGTCATCCGTTCAGTATCGGCTGGGCTATGGCATTTGGTTTTACGCTTGATATGCTTAACCGTGACTTTGAAGCTGCACTCGCAAACTCTGCAAAAGGAGTACAGTTCTGTACAGAACAAGTCTATCCGTTCTGGCTATTTGCAGGGCTGGTTACGCAAGGATGGGCAATGACGATGCTCGGCGACCCGAGCGGTATTGCTCTTATTGAGCACGGACTTGGCGGATGGCAAATGATAGGATCTGTTCTTGTTCGCCCTGCTTTACTTAACCTCTACGCTGAGGCACTTGCGAAGAACGGCGAACTCGATAAGGCATTAGAAGTTATTGACGGTGCTATCATACTTGCAAAGGAGATCAATGAAGTCGCTTCAGAGATCGATCTCTATCGCGTTCGAGGAGAGTGTCTTGCTTTAGCCGGTAAACTTGACGAAGCGGAGGCCTCAATTCGCGAAGGATATGAATACGCTAAAAGATTCAAAGCATTATCTCGAGAAGTTACAGCGGCTACAGCTCTCACAAAAGTTCTGAAGCTAAGCAACCGAGAAAAAGAAGGTATTACTCTTATCAAAGAAGCAATGTCATCATTCACGGAGGGATTTGATGCTGCGTTCATGCGGGAAGCAAAACGCGTTGCAGGCGAAGCATAATTTTCTTAACATTCATCACATAACTACCTATGAGCAGACCACTTTATATTAATCGTGGAGGCGAGCTTGTTTTCGCTCCACCGTTCGTTGCAAAGGATGTACATCAATACTCATTTGTCATTGATGCCGACATCACTAAACTTCAGGGAGTTTGTGATAAGTACCTCAATGCCCCTCTTGGTGGAGCACAGCGATTTATCCCCGGAGGTCCTTTCCTACTCCTTTCATGCTGTGACTTGCCTTCGCTCACATCGTTAACTGCACCCTATAGCACAATGGGGTGGTTCGCCGAAAAGGAAATCGCATTTTGGATGCCTGTCATGGACACCGTTCAAAAACGATTATTTTGGATGCTCCCTTACATCTGGGTAGATAACCCGTATGCTATGGCTATGGGTAGAGAGCTTTACGGATTCCCAAAAGGTATCGGCACCGTCACTCTTCCTGCCAGTTCAGATAGTCCTGATCTTTTTGCAATTGATGCATTTGGCATCAAGAAGTTTTCACCTGATGAAAAAGGTGAGATATTGCGTTTAGTTGAGGTCAAAAAAGTACCGGGCGTTAAAGAAGGGATCAGCATCGCAGGAGCGTTCACTGATCTCGATGAGATCATGAAAACCATCATTGGATATTTGCATGATGGTCTTTCATTGCTTGGGAATGCAAAGATGATGTTCAACTCTATTGATGATATGGTTCATGCCCATATTCCTATGGTGTTCTTGAAGGAGATACGCGATGCGGCAGAACCTGATTATGCTGCATTCCAGGCTATTGTTGAAGTAAGTGCCGTTGGTACAAATTTTCACGGGGGTGCTATCTATTCAGATGCATATGATATCAATATTGAGATATGTGATAGTCACCCGATACGGACAGAACTCGGTCTTGCAGCTTCAGGACCGATCCGTTCAAAGTTAAGCTTTGTAATTCAGTTCGATTTCCAGATCGGTATGGGCACACAAACTATCGTCAGTTAATACATCATTCTCATCAAGTATACAATACTATGGCTAACGAGCAAAAGAAAAAACTTGCTATCTTAGGCGGCGGTGTCGGGTCTATTATTTCGGCTTTCGAGGTAACAAGCAATCCGAACTGGAAAGATAAATACGAAGACATTACCCTTTATCAAATGGGATGGCGCATCGGCGGCAAAGGTGCAAGCGGCCGTCGAGGAGAGAATGGGAGGATCGAAGAGCATGGTCTACATATTTGGCTCGGTTGTTACAACAATGCATTCGATGCAATGCAGCGCGCATATAAAGAATTAAACCGTCCGCTAGGCACACCGCTTGCAACGTGGCAAGATGCATATAAAAAACATAGCTACATCGTACTTGCTCAAGAATTCAAAGGAGAGTGGACGCCGTGGGCATTTGACTTCCCAACCGATGGACAAACACCAGGCAAAGGCACCATACTTCCGTCAGTATGGGATCTTATCGGACTTACGATCGGGTGGATGAAGTCTCTGCTTACAGAATGGGATATTTCTCAACGTGAAGACGCACATAAAGATCATGAAGGACACATCGGTGCAATACAACTGATTAAAAACTTCGTTAAGGATGAGGTTCTTCAAATTGAGGTCGGCTCTATCACGCTTTGTGAAGACATCCTCAATGTTCTTATCAAACATATTGAGCGTCTTGACCCGGACCCGACGAAACACGATCCGGCTCATCATACTATCATTATCAAGCTACTCGAAGAACTTTCTGATTGGCTACGCCGCGAGTTACTCAAGCTAGTTGATGATCATCTTGATATCAAACGCTTTACGATCCTCATGGATACCGGAGCAACCGTTGTGACCGGAATGTTGCGCGACGGAGTACTTTTACACCCGAACAAACTTGATTCACTTGACGGTGAAGATCTCTGCGACTGGCTTGCTCGCCATGGTGCTCTTGAAATAACATATAGATCACCTCTCATGAAAGGTCTATATGATCTTGTTTTCGCTTTCAGAAATGGTGAAATAGATAAACCTGATTTCGCCGCCGGAACTGCACTCCGGGTTATCTTCCGTATCGTTTTTACGTACAAAGGAGCCGTGTTCTGGAAGATGCAAGCCGGTATGGGTGATACTGTGTTCACTCCGTTTTATGAAGTGTTAAAGAAGCGTGGTGTTAAGTTCAAGTTCTTCCATCGTGTAGATAACCTCGGACTTTCTGCCGACGGCACATCGATCTCTACGATAACTATGGGTCGACAGGCAACCGTAAAGAATGGTGCTCCAGAAGAGTATGACCCAATAGTTAATGTCGCTGATCTCGATTGCTGGCCAAGTTATCCGAATTATGATCAACTCGTTGAAGGTAACGAACTCAAAGCACAGGACATCAATCTCGAATCATTCTATACACCGTGGAAAGATGTCGAGCAGATCACGCTTGAAGTTGGTAAGGACTTCGATGATGTCGTCTTTGGTATTTCACTCGGCAGCATACCGTACGTCTGTAAAGAGCTGTTAGTGAAAAAAGAATGGAAGGATATGGTTGAGAACCTGCTTTCTGTTCGTACGATGGCATTCCAGACATGGATGAACAAAGATCTCAAAGAGCTTGGCTGGAATGATCAAAGCCCTGTGATGGATGCATATCTTGACCCAATGAACACATGGGCTGATATGAGCCAACTCATTGATAAAGAGACATGGCCTGCTTCAGCAAACATCAGAAATGTCTCATATTTCTGCGGACCAATGGAAGGCGGTATCCCGCCTCAATCTGAAACATGGGCACCCGATGAAGCTCTAAAAGTTGTCAAAGAAGCATCCGATCCATTCTTAAAGAATGGTATGAAGGCGTGGTGGACAAAGGATGTTGATTCAGAAGGTGGGTTCGACGAGAGTTCTGTCGTAGATATTTTCTATCGCGCAAACATTGATCCGTCAGAACGATATGTCCTTTCTGTAAAAGGAAGCACACAATACCGGTTGTGGGGAAATAATTCTGGATTCAGTAATCTCTATCTTGCCGGCGATTGGACGTATAACGGGATCAATGCAGGCTGCGTTGAGGCAACAGCTATGTCAGGCATGGTCGTCTCCAATGCGCTTATAGGAACACCTCGTCTTGAGGATATTGAAGGATTAAAAGATGTGTGATCTATCTTTTTGATAGCTCTCCGATGCGCTTATCGAAAAGATGCTTTTTAGTCTGGCTAAGGAGGTCTTCATAACATGTGAGCGCATCATCGCGATGAGAAGATATATCCATCTCACCGCTAAAGAGCTTCCATAACCAGTAATGTAGCGCTGCTTGTTGAAGGGGTATCTTCGCTTCAGTAAGCAGTGCCTGCAAAGCAACTCTTGAATCATTCACATTGCCAAGCGCATAGAGCAACCTTGCATTAACAAGCTGTGCATCAAAGAGTGTGTCTTTATTGCCGGTTGCATTTGAAATAGATAAGCTTTCACAATTCCAGTCAAAAGCAAGTTCTAATGAAGCCGTAAGGGAATTACTTGAAATAGTAGCATCAAGTACTGCTTCTGCCTTCCATCGCAACCACAGTGCTTTCCCCGCTGAGAAATCTATTTCCGTATGAACAGCAAGCGCATTTTCGAATTCTTTCAACGCAGTCACAAATTCACCGCGTTGTAAGGCAACAATACCTATATCACCATGTGCATACCCTATTCCACGTTTATACCCAAGCGCTTCTGTTAATGTTAGATATTCTTTGAAATGTTCTTCGGCGCCACCGAAGTCACCTTTATCAAGCTCTACAAGTCCTATTTTTCCTGCAGCCATTGCATAGCCATGTGAATCGCCAATGTTCTCAGCTGTTTCCATCTCTTCACGGAAACAATCCATTGCTTCAGCGAACTCACCTGTATTCCAATGCACAAGCCCTATTTGACCTAAGACAAAAGCACGCTCTCGTTGGTCGCCAAGCATTCCTATGACCTCAAGCGCTGATTGATAATTATCCATCGCATCTTGATACTGACCAGTATGGAAACGTATCTGCCCTATCTTAACGAGAGCGCGGACAATACCACGACGATCAGAATGATTCTTGCTAATACGAAGGACTTCCTCAAAACTCTTGATTGCTTCGTCGTACTCGCCACGTTCAAGAAGGATTGCACCAATGCCACCAAGAGATTCTGCTATTGCTCGCTCATCGATCAACTCATTGGCCAGCTTCCATTTTTCTTCAAATGTAGCAAGAGCTTGCCCTGGATTCCCACGAAGCATCTGCACCTCTCCGAGCATCCAAAATCCTTTTAAGCGTATAGAAGAAGATATGGTAGATGATGCTAATACTTCTGTAAGCTTCTTCTCAGACAACTCCCATTCACCGACCGATCTATAGAGTCGTGCCAATTGCAGCATTACTTCGGAGTCCGAGGTTTTGAACGCCTTCTCGTACGCATTTGCTATATCAAATTCACCTATAGATTTCCAATAGTGAAGGAATTCATACTCTGTCTCACCTTCAAAGAGAAGGTGAAAAATAGTAGGTTCGAGAAGTGCAGCACGAAGTTTTTCTTTATCATCACTTGCTGCATACTGATACAGCATCTCACGAATGACCGAGTTGTCAGACCCCTTGACTACTTGCAAGAGTGATTCTTCATAGAGCTCGCGAAAATATTCAGCAAGCCTACGGTGAGATCCATAACGCGTCTGGGTATCTGATAAATACTTTGCTTCTACTGCTCTACGTAAATATTGATGGAAGAAATTTAATCTGCCATTTGTACGAAGGAGATGATAATCAAGAGCGTGTAATAACAATGAAAGATCTGCCCGACTCACCCCTGATGCACCCAGCAAATGTGACTCCGTTAGCCCTGAACGTGAAGATGCGAGGGCAGTCGTTACCGATCGGACTATTTCAGAGCCATAGTCATTCTCCATCCGTTCAAGAATGTGAATGAAGAACTGATCGAGGTCGGAGGTCGCCATATACCTATCAACGACATCCGCTAAACTCTCATGCTTGCCATAAAGACGAAGCTCTTCTGAGAGAGTACGCAGAAATAGCGGTGATGCTGCCTTGTCATCTTTTCCGATTCGCTGAAGTATTGCTGAAGGAAGTTCTTTATGATACTCACCGAGATACCGCGCAACAATAGCTTCGCGTTCTCTCTCTTTGAGCAGCCGCATCTCTAATTGTTGCCAGTTACGTTTTTGCAATTCATCAAGTGTCTCTCCTAACCGGCAAGAGACAAGCAGCTTGATGTTATCAGGAAAATCTTTCGGAAGCCATCCGAACGAACGTGAATGCGGAAGTAATTGATCTACTGCATCGAGCGCAATAAAGAGTGTATCGTCTTCAAACCCCGATACATTACCAACCCTTCCTAAAATTTCAGGGAAGCTTCGCTCAAGTTCATCTATTGATGTTGGAATGTCGCTCTCAAGACCATACCGTTCCTGAATTTCACCAATAACACGGCGAATAAAACCAATATGATCGGTAGAATCATCAGATGCACCAACATAGTGCTCGATCACAAATGCGTT
>DATDEW010000102.1:0-2476 GCA_036522935.1 Kapaibacterium sp. (SeqCode) | reverse complement strand
CGACGATCTGGTCATTCTCAACTTTTACCACTTCATAAAAATGGCTTTCATGCCATAGCGCGTTCTTGCGCAGTTTATCAGTGTAGTTGATCTTGAACTCATTCTCACCGATCTGCTCGACAGAAGATGAGTAGACGAGTTCGTCAAAGTGTTGTCGGGTGGAGCTATCATTCTTCTGATAGATAGATGCAATGTTATCCCTATCTTGATATTTCCCTTCTGCATACTGGTATTTACAGTCTGGTGATAAGCACTCGCCGGCTTCTTTATACTGCGAGTTATCAAGTAACGATGCAAAGTTTTGAACAACTTGAAGACTCATGATATGACCTTTCTATTATTTGGGTAATGTGATCAAATTCAGAGGAAATATACATTCAACGGATATATTTAATTCCAAAAGTACCCCAGGTCTCCAACCTACTCTTTAGACGGGATAAGGGGTAGGGGGAGCAGGTCGGAGACCTGTTATACGACATAAAATATATAAATTGTTGATAATCTGTGGATAAAATATTTGGATTTCGGCATTTTATTTCGTATATTTGCATGGGGAAGTTCGGGGATTTTACCGCGAAGACGCTAAGAGCACGAAGGTCGCGAAGGATGAACTCCACCCCAACTAACCACTAACCCACAAATGTGTAAATTTAGAGCACCCTCGAAACCCGAACCCTGATACCCGCAACCCGACTCCCGTGGGACCAAATCGAAACAATTAGAATATTGAGAAATATAGGACTTACAGGGAAAGTGACGGCATTTTGAGATACGCTGTAAAGGGAGAAGCCTCGGTGATGCAGCTAATGTGTGTATATTTGTAAGAGAGGGATGTGTCTGCCAAAAAAGATTTTTTGGGAAATATTGGGATGGGGTGTAACTATGCCCCTTTCCGGAGCATTTACTATATAACCGCGCATGTCCCTGCGGCAAGTTTTTTTGATTTACCAACTTAACTCATTATGAAAACTTATCTACGTCTTATGGTGAGCTTCGCGGCACTTGCGATGCTTTTCTTAACTTCAAGTGCGAACGCGCAATGTGCGTTCTGGTTCAGTGGAGAAAAGGAGATCGTTCTTCAATCGAAGAATGGTGCTACTATTTCTCAAACGTTCTATGTGAAGAGTCTTACTGATGGCGCATCAACAGCACAGATCACGATCGGTGGCACTGATGCAGCACAATTCACAGTAGAGCCTTCGACGATAGAGTTCACAGGTCTTCATCAGAAAAAAGAAGTAACGATTAAATACACTCCTGCTTCCAATACAGTCCGCGCATCTGCTACTCTTGAAGTATCAGGAATGGGGATGATTTGTTATAGTGGTGTACTTATCGGTGCAATTAAAGAAGGTGACCCTTCTGGTGATAACAAGATCGTTATTGATCCGATGCAGTACACGTTCCCTGCTACCCCTGTAGGTCAGGAAACATGCAAGGAATTTACTATTGTCAATAAAGGAACAGCAACGGCTTACATTCCAAGCTGGACACTTTCGACAGAGTGGGCTAATGACTTCAGCATTGATCCTTCAACCTCAGATGTAAAAGAGCTCAAAGCAGGCGAGAGCTTGGTAGTTAAAGTTTGCTACAAGCCGATCGAGACACGCACCAATGCCATCTCCGGATACTTGGTCGTTAACTATAGCTTTGACCAGAACGCAACTGAGTATGCAAAGATCAAAGCGTGGTTTGGTACAAAACAAGGTGGTAATGATACAACCTTTACAAAGTTATGCTTGAAACAGGGTGAGACAGGAGATGCTTGGAAGGGGCAGGTTGCACTTGATTCAACTGGCAACCGTGTACTTCGCATTTTTAACCCGACATCAGCTGATATCATCCTTACTGCAGGCGTACTCGACGGAGAAGATGCAAAGGCATTTATGCTCGACGCTACATTTCCGCTTACCGTACCTGCGAACAGCACAATAGAGGTTCCGTTTACTTTCACACCGTTCGCTACTTCAGCAGGCACTGCGAAAGAAAAGTACTTTGCATATGCTGTCTTCACCTTACAAGGTAATGGTACGAACATGTGCACCAGCTTCAAAGCTGTTGTCTATGGATATTCTATCTATATTCACAATGGTGATAAAGATTCTACCAAGGAGAATGTCGGTATTCCGATCTTCGGAAAAGATAAAACGACTATTGGTCTTTCAAATCGCGGTATCAAAGAGAGCTATACACTCTTGTTCTATAACAACTTGGATGTTGACCTTACTGTAAAAGAGATCTACATGAAGGTCGGTGAGTTCTTTAAGGTCACTGAGACATCACCGGCATCACTTCCATTCGTCTTAAAGCCGGGTGAAGAGATGACCGTAACGATCAGCTATGAGTCAACAGATAAGATGATCCATAAGGATGCACTTGTTATCGTTGCTGATAAAGCTCTTGATGTTATTGAGATCGGACTTGAGGGCGGTGACTTTACAGCTCTTTCTGTCAAGCCGGCACTTCCTTCAGGCGT
>DATDEW010000101.1:0-9406 GCA_036522935.1 Kapaibacterium sp. (SeqCode) | reverse complement strand
GATACGTTTGAATCTTGGCTTGCACGTAGGGTCAGGCAGTTGCAGGATGAAGAGTCTGCAATGAAACCACCAAAGATAATAGTGCCAAAGATCGGCGAGAAAGAAAAACTTGTCTCGATGGTACGTGCAAATGCGAAGTTCTTGCTTGGCGAAGTGAAGATGCAGAAGCTCAAACGTGATGATTATGTGCCTCACGTGTTGGTTGCGATGCAAAGAGACCTGCGTTTGAAGAAGCCGCCTCGTCACATCGAATGCTTTGATAACTCGCATTTTCAGGGATCGGAGACCGTCAGTTCGATGGTGTACTTTGAGAACGGCAAGCCGAAGAAATCCGAGTATCGCAAATATAAGATCCGAACAGTTGACGGTATCGATGATTTCCGCTCGATGCAGGAAGTCGTTGCCCGTCGGTACGGCAGATTGCTTGATGAGAAAGCAGAGCTCCCGGACCTTATCCTTATTGATGGCGGTAAGGGGCAGCTTTCATCTGCGTATGAAGTGATGAAGGAATTGGGTTTGTCGCATATACCAATGATAGGTCTTGCCAAACGACTGGAAGAAGTGTTCTTTGTTGGTGAATCGGATTCGTTACTTCTTCCACGTACCTCAAGCAGTTTGCGTTTACTTCAGCAGATTCGAGATGAAGCACATCGGTATGCCATCACGTTTCATCGGTCTCTTCGCGATAAGCGGACTCTCCAAACAGAGCTAACTGAGATCCAGGGCATCGGGAAGAAAACGGCTGTGAAGTTGTTAGAGCGTTTCGGCTCCGTAGAGGGAGTGCGACGTGCTACTGAAGCAGAACTTGTTGATGCGGCCGGACTTCAGTCAATGAAAAAGATCGTCGAGTATTTTAAGGAAAAGGATGCAATTGCAAAAAGAGATAACGATACTCTCGAAGGGTAATATCCTTGCCATCGAATCATCGTGTGATGAGACGAGTGCTGCGGTTCTCCGAGACGGAGAACTAGCATCGGTCGTCATCTCGTCGCAGATGTTCCATAAAGGATACGGTGGTATCGTCCCTGAGCTTGCATCGCGTGCTCATGCCAAAGCGATTATCCCTATCGTAGAAGAGACATTAAAGAAAGCAAGTCTCTCGCCTCAAGAGATAGATGCTGTCGCCGTTACGTATGCTCCCGGACTTATGGGGTCACTCCTTGTTGGGTCGAACTTCGCGAAAGGATATGCTCTGTCGCTCGATGTTCCGCTCATTGGAGTTCATCATATTGAAGCGCATATCTTCAGCGTGTTACTCGAAGAAGAAAAGCCACAGCTTCCGTTCATTGCCCTTATCGTAAGTGGTGGACATACATTGCTTGTGCTTGTCGAAGATGTAGGTAAGTATACGATACTCGGTAAAACACTTGACGATGCCGCGGGTGAGGCTTTCGATAAAGTAGGGAAGATGCTCGGACTCGGGTATCCTGCAGGACCAGTTATTGACAAGCTTGCAGTCGAAGGTAATCCATCATTCGTGCAATTCCCGCGACCGATGATGAACGATGCGAACTATGATTTTAGCTTCAGCGGCATCAAGACCTCGATGCTGTATTATTTGCGTGATAATCCCTCGGTCAAAGAAACGAACGTGAATGATGTTGCCGCATCATTTCAAAGAGCTGTTGTTGATGTTCTTGTCGCTAAGTCAATGAAAGCTTCGCGTGAATACGAAGTAACAGATATTGTATGTGTTGGCGGTGTCAGTGCTAATTCCGAGCTTCGCACAAGATTCCGGGATGAATGTAAGCGTTCGGGTAAGCGTTTCTATTCACCTCGTCCGCTATTCTCGACGGATAATGCTGCGATGATAGCGATGACGGGAGCACTTAAGTGGCAGAGAGGGATTGTTTCGCCGCTTTCACTTCAATCGCAGCCGCGAGTACCATTAACGGAAGTACTGTGAAAAAAGAAAGTCTTATAGGTCACATCATTGAAGCATTCTCGGAGTTCGCCCAGCGCTCGAACGTGCCCGCAGATGCAATACTCCGTGAGTTCTACCTAAAGAGGAAATATCTCGGTTCTTCAGATCGACGTGAGATAGCAGTACCTTACTACGGTATCGTAAAGAATTACCTTCGCCTTGAAGCTATTTATCTTGATGCGACAGGTCTCAAAGAGTTGTTTCCTGAGCTTATTGCTGCCGGATATTTTCTCGTTTTTGCCGATGGCGACCCGAAAGAGCTTCAGCGTATAATCAAAGAACTTCCCAATGAATTTGCCTATGACCATCCTCTGCAATACTTCGAGAAGATGGCTGATAGAAAGCGCGAGGATGAACGTCTTGCCGCAATGCCAAAAGATGAGCGGGCAAGCATCTTCTATTCAATGCCTCTATGGTTCGTAACGAAACTGCAAGAGGAGTATGGGTCTGAAGCAGATGCGATACTTGAAAGCTCGAACGAGGAGGCGCCTACCTGCCTGCGTGCAAATGCACTTGTCACCGATAGAGAAAAGCTCATAGAGTATCTTCACTCAAAGGAAATAGAATGTGAGCCGTCACTATTAGCTCCCGAAGCGATTCTCCTTGGTAAGCGTATCAATGCGATGGAGCATGATCTGTTTCGCAAAGGTGCTTTCGAGATACAAGATGAGGGAAGTCAGCTCATACCTCACTTCGCAAAGATCACTTCGCCAAGAATAAAAGTATTTGATGCCTGTGCCGGAGCAGGCGGGAAATCGCTTCATTTCTCCGCTCTGATGCATAACCATGGCGAGGTATATGCAACGGATATAGACGGGCGAAAGCTTGAAGAGCTGAAGAAGCGTACGAAGCGCGCTACTTCGCAGAATATCCGCATCATACTGCCGCAGGACAGAAAGAAATTTCTTTCGAATAAGCACAACTCGTTTGATGTCGTGCTCCTTGATGTGCCGTGCACGGGGACTGGTACACTTCGACGCAATCCTAGTATTAAATGGAATCTGACGGAAGAGATGCTGACTTCGCTTGTTGCAAAGCAACGCAGTATCATTGAGGAAAATATCTCGTTTGTTAAGCCCGGTGGAATTCTCCTCTATGCAACATGCTCGTTATTGAAGGATGAGTGTGGGAATCAAGTCGAGTGGCTGGTTGCAAATTATCCTGGGTTCACACTTGAGGAAGATAAAAGGACTAGACCCGATACCGACGGCTGTGATGGATTTTATGTGGCCCGACTTCGGAAGAAAACTACTTAATGCGTAATCGCTCAACAGGTTTGCCGTTGATGATATGAGACTCGATTATCTCGTTCACATCATCTACACTTACACCTCCATACCAAACTCCTTCAGGATAAACGACGAGCGATGGTCCTTGTGCACATGTGTCAAGACATCCTGCTCCGTTGGCGCGGACTGTTCCTTTTAATCCACGCGATTTAATTTCTGATTTGAGTGCAGCGCGGATATCTTTTGATCCTTTTGCTCCGCAGCAACCTCTTGGGTCGGATTCATCGCGGAAATTTTCGCAGATAAAAATATGGTGTGTATAGTTTGGCATTAGTCTCTTAGATCGACAACTTTAACACCCTTCGGCATAGAAAGAGTAAACATGTCTGTCGGAGTTTTTGCAATAGACGTTATCTTGACATTCCCCGCCTTTTGTTTAATACCTTTTGTGTTGGCGAGTATGCTGTTAATTTTTATCGTTTTCTTTTTTGCGTCACGAGTTAGATCAACAATGAGTGAAGATACTCCTGCTTGTTCGAATAACTTTTTTAATGACTCTTTGGGAGTTAGTTCAAGCGAGTATGAATTCTTCTTCGACGAAAGAAGTGATGAAGTGTAATTTAATGAGAAACGAAAGAAATCTTGTGTGCCAATACTCCCACTCTGTTTATTTGTTTTCACTTCATTGATAGTAACTTGCTTGAGTTTCTTGTTGTAATTTGAAACAGTTGCGCCGTCATTTACTACCTTTTCACTCGATGTTTCGTAAAGATATTTTGTAGAAATAAGTGATGCTACAAGCGTTATCTTCTTCTCGCCGGCAAGGTCAAAGGTCGCTTTTACGGCCTCTCCCGATAGGTAGGTCATCTCTATCTCAGAGGTTAGTTCGGGTGCCGTCTGCGCTCGAAGAGTGAGCGAGGTCAGCAATATGGCGGAAAATGTAAGGAATCTGGTCATTATGAATAAAAATACATCGATTATTAACCTATACAGAGCGATGAAAGTAAACGTTCATTCCTCTCTTTCGTGTTATAAAGACAGAAGTTTCAACGATTGTCAACAACCAAGATACATACCTTAGGAGCACTCTCGCCAAGCGCGCTGCCACGCAAACGTGCGCTCTGGAAACGCGTCCTAAAAGTTCTTGATCGTGTACTTGCAGTTCTAGTCGTTCTCATAGCTATCGTATGTTTATTCTTACAAACAGGATGGTTTCGTGATGTGCTCATTTCCGAGATCGAGAGTATCATAGAAAAAGAAACCAACGGGAAAATATCTATCGAAAGTATAGGCGGAAATTTTCTTTCCGGTTTTACACTCAACAACGTTCATCTGAAACTTCGCAATCCATCTGACACAGCAGACATACTTTCTGTAGACCAAATTTATATTCGCTACAATGTTCTCGATCTGATCGCAGGCAAAGGTATCCCTATAAAAGAAGTAAAGCTTCGCTCGCCGATAATTAATCTTACGCGTGAGCTCGGAGATTCAGTCTGGAATCTGGATAAACTGTTTGTAAAGTCTGAGCCAAAACCTAACGACACATCAAAGTTCTCGATGCTGATAAATCTCCGGACAGTTCGTCTTGAGAATGCAACAATGAGAGTCAGAGATAAAACAGATACATCGGTTAAGGCAAAAGCAATTGCGAAAGATATCTATCCGGTTAATTGGAGTGATATGTACTTGACCGGTGTAGATATCGATCTTTCTGCAAGCATTGATGGCGAAGATAAACAGTATGTCCGTGTCAATCATATAAGCTTCCGTGAAGAGAAGTCCGACTTCAACCTCCACCGTCTTAGTCTTGTAGCTCGCAGAGATAAAGACATTGTAAGTCTTGATAGCATGATACTCGTAACCGATCATAGCACGATCGGACTTGCCGTATCCATGGATCCGCTCACTGTCCTTAGCGGGGCACCATATGATAGTATGGGAAGAGCGATCACTTCACTTGACCTACAAGCAAAAGCAGTTAATACTGCAGAACTGCGTCAGTTACTTCCGATGCTTGATTTTTTAGGTGGCACACCGGGACTATCGATCGTTGCAAAAGGAGAATATGGGAAGTTGGTTATAAAAAAAGGTGGTCTTGAGCTCCGCACCCAGGGGAAAGTTGCGTTCAAAGGATCTATTCTGAATCTTCACAAACCCGAGAAGATATTCTTTGATCTAGATCTTGAAGGTAAACATTTATCAGATGCAACGCTCAGAACTTATATTCCAGGCATTCCCGTCAACGATCTTAAACAGTATGGTGATATTACTATTAAAAAAGTAACCTTCAAAGGTACCCCTGACAACTTTGCTTCTGATCTTGATCTCGAGACATCTGCAGGATTTGTAAAGGGTAGGGCAGGGCTTGATTTCCGAGGAAAAGACCCGCTGTTCGATGTCGACCTTACTTCAAACAAAGTGAATCTTGGCGCAATTCTTGGTGATACGTCTCTAGCGAGCGATCTGAATGTTGTCCTCAAAATGAAAGGCAAAAGTTTTGATCCAAAATACTCAAATGCAGATTTTGTTATTACCACATCGGCACCTACAAGACTCGGTAAGTATGGTGTCACGGATCTCTCAACGAGCGGTACACTTAGAAATGGTGTACTTACGACTCGGAACACAAAAATAAATATCACGGGGGGTGGTTCTATTTCAAGTGACTATGCGATATTTGACCTCAACAGTGAGAAGCTGAAATATGATGTTGACCTGACCGCAACCGATATTCCCCTCTCGCAGTATGTTGCTGCATTCCCCAAAGAAGTGAAGGCAACACTTACAACGAGTATGTCAGGTGAGGGGTTGTCGCTTGATGCAATGGAGGGTAGTCTGAAGTCGAAGATCAAGGGTGTAAAGTATAAGGATGAAACACTTCCGGATATTTCGCTTAATGCATTCTTTAAGCGTAACCCCGACGGTACACGGTCTGATAATATCAACAGTGATATCGCAGACATGTCATTTGAAGGAAAATATGCATTTGATAAAGTGAGCTCTACTCTTGTCGAGCACATTAATGCTGGCCTAAAAGCACTAAGTAAATCAAAGGCAGATACTCTACGTAAAGTACAAAATGTTGACACGAACACCTCCAATAAGATGAACATGAAGTACTCGGTCGATCTCAAAGATCTACGAGCGTTGTATATGTTTATGCCAGAAAAAGTATTGCTTGGTGAAGGGAAAATATCAGGAGAAGTAACAGAGAGCCATGGCGGTGCACTCGGACTTACTGCCGATGGCAATATCTATCAATTCCTTTTTAAGAACAGAGCTACACTCAAAGACCCAAAGGCAGGGGAGTCGGGTGTAAATATTCGTGTCTTTGATACGACAACATTCCAGTTGAGTTTGACTGACATGACAAAAGATGAAGACCATCTGCTTGACTCGTTGTTGGCATCGCTTGTCGTGAAGAGCGATTCTACGATCCGAGTAAGTGGTGCAATGATCCATAAGCCGGAAGTGTCGGTTTCTGCACAAAAGCATGGACTTGACTACTCGGTTTCCAGTGGCGTGAATGATTTTGTGGGTGTTTACCTCAAAGGGAGAGGTACATACTCAAATGATGGTGCAACATTCCCGATAGATACTATCGCACTTGACTTCGGCAATAATTTCGTTTGGCAGACAGAAAGTAAACCTACCGTAACCCTTGATACATTCGGGAGAATCGCGCTTGATACACTTGCATTCTACCGTCCGGATCTCGGATATGACCCCGAGAATCTTCTTGCACAACGAGTAAAGTTTGGAATTGATATGACAACAGATTCCATTCGACATGCTTTTATCGATGCCCCACAACTTAAGCTCAAAGAACTACCGATGTTCTTCTCCCGAGGCATTAGACAAGAACAATATTCGTCGGTAGTTGGCCGTATCACTCGTATGCATGGAGAGTTATCCGGTGCATTAGCAAATCCGAAAGGAAGCATTGACCTTTTAGTACGTAACTTTAACTTTAATGATGTTACTTTTGACAGTACGTTAATACAGGCAACTCTTGCTGACCATACGCTCAAGGGCATGAGCATATTTCGCGTTGATACGGGGAAGTTCGCAATTGATTCTCGGCGCGCCGGCAAAGAGATACTTGCACTTCCTTATGATAATAAGTTCTTACTGGTACTTGACAGTTTTCCGATCAATATCTCTCTTTCGCCAGGTGACACATCAGAGAAAGCAAAGTATCTCCGCTCCAGACGTGGTTTTAGTTTGCATGCAACTGCAGAAGGGTACCCGCTAGACTTCTTCGGTCCGTTCATCCCTCTTGTTAAGGATGTTCACGGACTTGCAAACGCAGAAATACGCGCATTTGGTGATATTGATAGTATTCAACTTGACGGTAAGGCACTCATCACCAACAGCACGATGACAATAGCAAACACCAATGTGCCGTACCGAATAAACGGGAAGCTATCACTTGATGAGAATGAAATTCGCTTTGATAGTATCAATATTGAAAATCTTCCGGAAGATGATCCTAGTGGCAGAGCATTCGCAACCGGTAAACTCGAAATGAAGGGGTTGACCCCTGGCGGCTTTGACTTCACGATGAAGACGAATCGTCTTACCGTTATGACGGATGCTACGAAAGATGTATTGAAAAACATCTACGGTCCGCTTGCAATTCGTAGTGGTGTGCGTCCGATCCATTTCTACGGTAATCTTAATGAGCCGCATCTTGATGGCGATCTGACGATCGTACAAGGATTCCTTACCCTTCCACAAAATACATCAGCTTCGGCAGCAAACTCCGGTGATATTATTTACCGTACGATTTATCCGGATGATGATTCTACTGGAGAAGTAGTAGAAGTCGTCGATACAATGCCAAAGAATCTGACAATATATGATATTGAAGATAACCCGTCGCTTTCTGTAATGCCGAAAAAGCCTACCCTCAAAGAGCAAAGGAATCTCGTAGCTGATGCGAGAACTGAACTATCCTTTATGGATAAGATGCTCTATGATCTGGATATTGCTATCCCCGGTGACCTTTGGATCAATATCTTTTTTGCTCGTGGCAAGGGCCTCTTAGGCGAGCAATTATCTGCAGAACTTCAGACAGATAGAAACCTAACACTGAAGCGGACAAGAGCCGGCACCCCCCTCAACTTCAGAGGTGACCTGAATGTGACAGACAGATCAAGCTACAAATTCATCAGAGATTTTAATCCTGTATATGGTACTATCTCTTTTATTAATGATATCTCAAATCCGCTGCTCAATATCAAGGCAGAGTATGGGGCGTATAATTCAATAAAGACATCTGAATATTATAAGATACTACTCAAGATAACCGGGACGGCGAACGATCCGAAGCTTGATATGGAAATATATAAGCGTATTGAGTCAAGCAGACAATTTGTATTGGACGAACAACATAAGGGCGACCAAGCAATGGCTGACGGCCTGTATTTTCTAACGACCAACGCATTCCAAACCGACCTAACACAAACTGAAAGCGCGAATGTTGCTTCACAACTCGCCACTACTATACCGTCTGCGTTAGCAAATTCTATGCTAAATGGATTTATTGGCTCCTCAGACTTGAAAAACTATCTTCGCAATGTTAGTCTCGATTATCGAGGGAGCGCTGAACCAACCGGGCTAAAACTCACGGCTGGATACAAAGACATCACATTTCAATACGGAGCGCAGGATCTATCTAATCCTTCTGCGGCAGATTATACTGTCGAGGTTCCGGCATCGGCATTTGCAAAGTTTAACAATTCAAAGAATATTATTTTCCAGTTCACTGCTCATACCTATTCGCTTTCATCAAGTACAACTTCTGTTATCAACCAGCCGAACTTCGAAGCGGTTGTCATGTACCGATTCCAGATACCCGGGCATAGTTTAAGTCTTTGGTAAGATTCCTTTTTATGAATTATTTTTCATTCAGAATACCTGTTTATGAATGAATATTCATTGACTATTCATTTATTCCGCCGTTAGTAGTAAATCATTTTTTTATTATACTTTACTGCTAATGCTGCGTTCATATATCTGTGTTTTCTTGCTATTCATCTCCGGGTATACCTTTGCTCAAACGCTTACAGTTGTTGATAAGACAGACCTCCGTCCGATCCCTTATGCATCGGTATCAAGTACTGATAAAACAATAGGGACGAAAACGAATGCACAAGGGGTAGTTGATATTGCTCGTTTGCAGGGGACTTCTATTATTCTCATTTCCGCAAATGGCTATAAGTCTCAGGAAATTCGATTCGAAGAT
>DATDEW010000100.1:0-4741 GCA_036522935.1 Kapaibacterium sp. (SeqCode) | reverse complement strand
CGCTCTGCCAACCGGCGAGACGCTCTGCAAATAGCTCGGTGAACTCCGCAGGAGTAATGTCGCCGCTTGCCACAAGAAATGCATTTGTCGGCGCAATGTAATTTGCATAACGCTCCTTGAGCATCGCCGATGTCAGCGATGGCACGCTCTCTTGGGTGCCGAGCGCTTCAAGCGAATACGGATGTCCGTCAAAGTGTACTTTCGTGAAAAGCGTATCAGCTAAATATCCTGCATCGCTTTTTGCATGCTGGATACTTGCAAGTCGCTGCATCTTTGCTCGCGAGAGCTCTTCGTCAGCGAATGTCGCATTACGGAGAATATCTGTTAAGAGATCAACACCAAGACCGAGATGACGCTTCAAAAGAGAAACCGAAACTGTCGTGGCATCCCATCCTGCATTTGCTCCGAGTGAGCCGCCGACGAAGTCGATCGCTTCGGCGATCTCCGGTGCGGTTCTCGTCGCTGTCCCCTTCGTCATCATCTCTGAGACGAACGATGCAAGTCCCTGCGTTCCTTCGGTGTCTTGCGTCGCGCCTGTCCGGAAATATGCCGTCACACCAACGTACGGTTGGTTGTGATTCTGTATCAAGTATATAGGTATACCGCCGACAGAAAATGTGTCGTACTTCGGGAAACTTGTCTTCGCAAATGTACCCGAGCTCGGAGGAGAGGTTCTATCTAATTTCATTTCTATCAATTTATTCAGTAGGAGGAAGGAAGACTACACTATTGCGTCGCATCGGGATAAGCAGTGTCCGCGCTGCTTCGTTCACATCCTCTGCCGTGATGTTCTGCTGCATTTCGAGCAACGTGTTCACCTTCTCCGTCTCGTGGTAGAAGATATGCGAGTGAGCAAGGATATCAGCTTTTGTCGAGATACGCAAACGCCCGGTGACGCCTCGCATCTCGGCTCGGTTCTTTGCTTTCTCAAGCTCTGATTCCGTGATACCATTCGCGCGAATATCGGCAAGCACTGCTTCCATTGCATCTTCTATCGGGGCGATAGGTCCGTCAGGCGTTGTCGCGACTCCGTAAAGCCAGACAAGACCCGGCTTCTCGCGCACATCTATATATGCAGAGATATCGGATGCTATCTTCTTATCATAAACAAGATCTTTGTAAAGGCGCGAGCTCTGCCCCGTCGAGAGTACATCCGTCAAGAGGTCAAGCGCAAATGCTTCCTTTGTGCCGTCGGGCGGCATCTGGTACGTCCAGAATACTGCCGGGAGCGGGACTGCTTCATCATTGACTACTTCCTTCCGCTCTGCTGTCTGCGCTTCTTCGTTATATTCAGGCGCAACTGGCTTCACGGCATTGCTCGGGATGGAGCCAAAGTATTTTTCGATAAGCTCTTTCACCTGGGCTTCGTTGATGTTGCCAGTTACCGAAAGCGTTGCATTGTTCGGCACATAAAATGTATTGAAGAAATCTTGTACATCAGAAAGCGTTGCCGCTTCGATGCTCTTCATGTCGCCGATGACAGTCCACTTATACGGATAGTTCTTGTATGCAAGACGCATCATCCGTTCGGAGAGTGTACCATAGGGCGAGTTATCATAACGCTCGCGCTTTTCTTCCATCACCACATCTTTTTGGTTGCGAAGTGATTCTTCGGTCACGACACACTCAAGCATCCTATCGCTCTCAAGCCATAAGCCAAGCTCAAGTTCATGCGACGGCAGCGTCATGTAGTAGTTCGTCTTATCCTCTGTCGTATAGGCATTGTTATTACCTCCGGCGCGGGTGATGTACTTATCGAACATACCCTTCGGGATGTTCTTCGAACCTTCAAAAAGAAGATGTTCAAAGAGATGCGCGAAGCCGGCGCGCTCGGGCGTCTCGTTCTTCGAGCCGACATGGTAGCAGATATTGATGCAGACGGCAGGGACCTTGTCGTCCTTATGCAGGATAACGTGCAAGCCGTTATCAAGGTCATACTCCGAAAAACCGATGCGAGGGATCTGTTTTGTTTTCGTCACAAATTAGCTGAATAAATAGCCCGATTTTAACGAGGAATAGGGGTTCTAAGTTCGGGAGGGATTCTTGTCCCCTTCTCCCTTTCAGGGAGAAGGGGTAGGGATGAGGGTAAAATCTTTTTTCACAAACAATCGTTGGTAAAGACATGGAAAATGCCAATCTACTTTCACGCATAACATCGAATCCAGATATCTTCGGTGGTAAGCCGATCATTCGGGGCAGACGTATTGCCGTTGAACATATTATCGGAATGCTCGCCGCAGGTGATTCTGCCGAGACCATCCTCGAAGGATATCCATGGCTTGAGAAAGATGATATACTTGCTTGTATCACGTATGCTCATAAGCTCATCAACCACGAGCGTGTTGAGCCATTTGTTCTTGCAGATGCATAATGAAGATCCTGCTTGACTCATGTGTATGGGGTTAAGGCTGTTAGTTTGTTATCCGATGCCGGACATGATGTGATGTGGGCAGGAAGTTGGGAAAAAGATCCTGGTGACACAGAAATACTGAATATCGCCTTCTGGGAGAATAGAATACTCATCACACTTGATAAAGACTTCGGTGAACTTGCCATCCTTCACGGATTACCTCATGCAGGTATTATTCGTCTTGTCGGATTTTCATCTTCTGAACAGGGAATAGTATCGTTACAAATAATCGAAAAGTACTCAAAAGAACTATCCGAAAGCGCAATTATTACCGTCGATCAGAATAGGACACGCATCCGTACAGCGCTCAACTAATCCTCTCCCTACTCCACAACCGTCACCTTCCGTGTCACGCCTTCATCGCTTGAATGCATATAGATCTGATACAGTATCAATAATTGCAAGAGGACTAAATGGTATAAAGGATTCAGCTAAGGTTGTCCCTGTTGTTACGGCGATAAATGATGTGCCTGCCGACTGAGCGGCTTGAGCATCTAAGATAGTGTCACCAACATACACAGCTTCATGTGGTGCAACCCGCATACGCTCTAAAGCAAGATGTAATCCTTCGGGGTGTGGTTTATGATTTTGGACATTCTCACCTCCAATAACCAGATCAAAATACTTTCCTAAGTCGAATTTGGTAAATATCTCCATCAAACGAACACTATGCTTTGTTGAGACAACACCTAATTGCTTCTGCTCTTCGCGCAAGTTCTCAAGCAGTTGGACCACACCATCATAAATTACCGTGTGTTTTGTTACAACCTCCTCGGCACGTTCATTGAAGAGCATACGAAACCGGTGATAGTGAACATCGTCAGATGAACCCGTCAACTCTTCAAACATACTTCTAAGAGTAAGACCAATAAGTTTATTGATATCTGCATCAGGTGAATGCTCGTTATCTATACCGACAAGTGCATAATTGATCGACTCACATATCCCCCGCGAAGAATCACCAAGTGTAAAATCGAAATCAAAGAGTATTGCTTTGTAATTATCAACCATTACCTCTCGATGATCAATTTCTTCGAGATAACGAACGGTCTTCTGCTGCCTGATACTCCTTCAGCTCTGACAAAGTATACACCTGAGGCGACAGGCGTGCCGTCGCTATGAACTGCCGCCCAATTCCACTCGGAAGTGTTTTCCTTTTGTGCGATAAGATTGCCGAGCGCATCGTAAATAGATATTTTCTTTGTACCGACAGGCACACTACACAACACTCCGCTGACTGCAGGATTAGGTGTGATGTGTAAGTATTGCGTTACAACCTCCGGCTCATCAACTGCCACAGGCAGTTGGCTCATACGCAATGCTTTCAGATGGAAGGTCTCTGAGCTAATTGCATGATCGGTCACGATCACAAGATCATCACTGTAATATCCGGTGTCTGATGCATGAAAGAGCACATCGACCGTGAACATCCCGTTTGGCTCGATGACAGCAGGTAGTGCAGATGGATCAGTCGATGTGATCGTGAAGTGCCCGGTGTCTGAAACATCCACGCTCACCACTGTCACAGGAATACTCAAATTGTTTTGGAATCTGAACCGCTTCGTCGCCGTGTCCTTCTCGCTTGCCATCGGCAGCGATGCCGTCTGGTTCGGGTAGAGTGGTATCACCGAAGTATCAAAAGGCGAGATCGTCGATGACCGCAGTTCATAGTTCATCGTTTTGCAGATCGTATCGATGCCCGGAATATCGAATGTGAATCTAAGCGGTACGTATGCCATGCCGACGACCGTATCGGCCGGCCTGAAACGGTACGTCATCTCGACATCTCCAAACGGTCCTACCCAGAGCGGGGCAAATGGTGTATCTAATGTAAAATACTCGGCATGTAAACCGCTGCCCATCGTGATAGACGTTAGAGTAACAGAGTTTGGATCGTTGTTTCTAAAGATGAACGACGCCTTCGTATATCCACCGGGGATCGCCGGCTCCATCACAAGCGAACCCGATGGCTTCTGCGAATAACATGGCCGCGTACGAGCTGTATACTTGTAGTAAATAAACCCTGTCTCACCTCTATCTGTCGTGTACGTGATGGTGAAGAGAACCTCCGAGGAGACCTCCTTGCGTGAAGGTGCATTATAGGTCACGAAATAGTATGCGGTATCACCCGGCATAAAAACCTTATTGACCAGTGAACCCAACGGCGCAGTAAAACTCTTATTTACATCACCGCTCTCGCGAGCATCCGTGATCGTTACCATTCTGGGGCTTCGGTTGCGGATCGTATACATAAAATTATTATCCGTACTGCCCGGTGCAAAAGATCCGAGATCGACAGTATCACCCGCCAGTTGCGACGGACTGAATACC
>DATDEW010000099.1:0-2246 GCA_036522935.1 Kapaibacterium sp. (SeqCode) | reverse complement strand
CCTACTCGCGTAAACTTCCCTGTCTCGAGAACCCGCAGAAGTTTTACTTGCGCCGAGAGCGGCATCTCACCGATCTCATCAAGAAAAATGGAGCCGTCATTTGCAGATTCAAAAAAACCTTTTCGCTCGGCACTTGCTCCGGTGAAGGAGCCCTTCTCATGCCCGAACAGTTCGCTTTCGATAAGACCTTCGGGGATTGCACCACAATTAACCGTTATGAACGGACCGCTCTTGCGAGGGCTTAGGTCATGGATGAGCCGAGCGAAGACTTCCTTGCCTGTGCCGCTCTCTCCCGTCAGGAGGACGGTTATCATCGTCGGCGCGACAGTACGCACGACCCCAACGAGTTCGCGCATCTCATCGCTCGAGGCGACGATATAATCCGGCAATATCTGTTCGTTAAAAGCCATTTCTGCAAGCTAAGAACTTCTTTTTATGGGAATTGGGTTCAAAAGATACGAGGATTCCAATTATGATCGATTATAGACAGTATATTACTATAGAACCCGGCAAACGTTTCGGCAAACCCTGCATTAGAGGAATGCGCATTACTGTGTATGATATTTTTGAATATCTATCCAGCGGAATGACAGAACAGGAGATCATTCATGACTTTCCCGAACTCACACATGAAGATTTTCTTGCATGTTACGCCTATGCAGCATCGTAATTAATAATTACCTTCCAATTATACTGATGAAACGCGCGGGGTACTTATTCTATAATTTATTGATTCTTCTTGCCCTCTTGAACACAGAGAGCGCATTTGCCCAAGACAAGGGTTATGATGCCAAGATGCTTGATGTCACCGTTGAGCTTGATAAAGCAGCTAACACTATTGATGGATTTGTACTGATGGATGGTATTGCAAAACCGGGTCTTACCAAAATACTCCAACATGCTAAAGGACTTACTATCGATAGCGTATTTGTCAATGGTATTCGCTCATCTGTTGATTGGATAGACACCTCAATTGGAGCATATAACGTAACGGGATTCGGAAATGCCATTGCCGACTCTACTTTCCGAGTGAAGACATACTATCACGGCACTGCAACTACAGAAGCGGGTGCTTCACCTTGGGGAGGAGTGCAGAATGACGGACAGATGATGTATGCAATGGGTGTTGGCTTTCATGCTTCATATGTAAGCTGCACACGCCATTGGCTGCCGTGCTATGATCTACCAGATGATAAGTTAGATACTGTTTATCTTGGGATTGGATATGAATATCCCGACAATGCTGTATCAAACGGAATTGGTATAGGTGGATGGGATGAGAGTCACTCAAACCGGAAAGGAAGTATATATAAAGTATCTCACCCGATAGCTACATACCTCTTGACATTTGCTGTGGGCCCATTTGTGTACGCAAGTAGTGCTGATAAGAAATTTCCGCCGAGATATATTGCTTGTTATCAAGAAGACTCTGCAAAAGCACAACTACTTTTAGATACAAAAATTACCCCTGCCCTCAACTATTTTGAATCTATCTTTTCTCCGTATCCTTTCGAGAATGTTGGCTATGTTGTAGCACCAACGGGCTCGATGGAGCATCAAACCATGATTACGCTCATTAGGCAAGCACTCGATACTGCCAGCACAACAGCTATCCATGAGCTTGCCCATATGTGGTGGGGAGATTGGGTTACGTGTAAGGATTTTAATGATCCGTGGCTCAATGAAGGATTTGCGACCTTCTGCGAATCGTTGTTCTTGGAGCGTTTTAAAGGAAGAGCATCATACATCTCAAAGCAAAAGTCTAATATAAGCGGAGCAATAGCAAGCGGTTCAGCAGTACCTCTTTATGGTACACCAATGACAACTAAAACTTCAATTAACTACCCGACTGCTGTGCTCTATCAAAAAGGAGCTGCGGTTGTAGGGATGCTTCGGTATTTTTTAGGTGATTCTCTTTTCTTCCCGGCAGTTCGCTACTATGGAGCACAGCATGCGTATGCTAACGCTACAAGCTTCGACCTGCAAAAAGATTTCGAGACATCTACTAAGCAAGACTTAAACTGGTTCTTCAAGAAATGGGTGTTTGAAAAAGGATACCCAACTATAAAAGCAAACTGGTCGCGTAATGGCGGCAATGTTACGATGTACTTTGAGCAGACACAGAATGCACAGAGTATCGGCTACTTCCGTCTGCCTTTCGTTGTTGAGGCGCGGACGAAGACAGGAGACACTGCCCGGCAAGTTGTCTGGATGGATTCGCTTCAATTCTCGCAAGGATATTTTAC
>DATDEW010000098.1:0-8857 GCA_036522935.1 Kapaibacterium sp. (SeqCode) | reverse complement strand
AGATCTTATCGGCGCGTTGAAGCCGCGTTCGATGACAGTGATTGGAAAGTTCACAACTCGCGGTGGTATTCATTCAACCATTGAAGTTGGATACATTCAGGATTTTGATCCGACGCCGAAACCATCAAAACGCGTAAAGGTCGTAAAGCTCAAGAAGTAATGCTCACACGAATTTCAAAAAGCTTTCGCTGGGAGATGGCACACCGCCTGCCGTTCCATGATGGCGGTTGCCGTAATGTGCATGGGCATTCGTATTCGATGACCATCGAACTTGTCGGTGAGCCTGACCGCAACGGAATGGTGCTTGATTACTTCGATATGTCGAACATTGTCTCTCCCATCATTGAAGAGATAGACCATTCATTTCTCTGTGACCGCTCAGATGAGCTCTGTAGGGAATTTCTTGAGTCAAGCAAGCTCAAGGCTGTCTTTGTTGATTTCCCGACAACTGCCGAGAATATCGCCGGATGGATGTTCGAGAAACTTTCCGATGAATTCGTCGTCTTTAAGAACATCCACGAGCTTCGCATTGTCGTCCAGGAGACTGAACGCACAAGTGCGGAGGTTTCGGGTCTTATACGAATGAACATGGCGAACGTCAAGGTTCTCGAACATCAAGGGCATATGCTTGAATGACATCAGTAGTACTTCTTTCGGGCGGGATGGATTCAACGCTTACGGCGACAATAGCCAAGCAGGAATCCGATACCGTCGCAGCAATACATTTTAATTACCGTCACCGCACCGAGCGCCGCGAGCTTGCGGCATTTCATGCTGTCGCTGATGCGCTTGGCATATCTGAGCGTCTTGTCGTTGATGTCGAGTGGCTGCGACAGATAGGCGGCTCAAGCCTGACCGATGAAAAGATGGAGGTTACCAAAGCAGACCTTAATACAACGAACATCCCATCATCCTACGTGCCGTTTCGTAATGGTACGTTTCTTGCCATCGCCGCAGGATGGGCAGAAGTGATCGGGGCAGAAAGGATCTATGTTGGTGCAGTTGAAGAAGATTCTTCGGGGTATCCCGATTGCCGCAAGGTATTCTTTGAAGAGTTCGAGAAGACTATTAATCTCGGCACAAAGCCGGAGACGAATATCAAGATAATCACTCCGGTTATCTCGCTCAAGAAATCCGAGATCGTTCGCAGATCGCTTGAGCTTGGCGCACCACTCTCGCTGACATGGTCATGTTATAAGTCGGAAGAAGTTGCATGTGGTGAGTGCGATTCTTGCGCGTTGCGGTTACGCGGCTTTGAACTCGCAGAAGCGATAGACCCTATCCTATACGCTACACGACCGCATTATGACTAGCAGTGCATACCATAGAGTAGGGCGAAGCGGAGCGTATGCGTTCTTCTTTGTTTTATGTTTATGGAGCACTGATATATTCTCACAGCAATTAGATAGCGCCAAGGCGAAGGAGGGTGGTACGGCAAAGATCACTGTTGCAAAACGTCCGGGGTACGACCTGCCCGATTCTTTATATGTTGCCGTTGATTCGGTCAGAGGTGATATAGACACGATCGTCTATTATAAAGCGAAAGATTCTACAAACTTTGATGTGGTCAATCGAAGAATGATACTCACCGGTGAATCAAAACTTGATTTTCGTACCCAGCATATTAATGCACATCGCATCGTGATGGATTTTACTGCCGGTACGCTTACTGCTACAAGTGAAACCTATGATTCTGTTCTTGCTAACTCACTTACCAAACGCCGTCGAATAACTCGTGATACCAACCGCGTTGCAAGCAGAGGTGCACCGCTCTTGATCGACGGGACAACTCCGTATGAAGGTGAGGTTATCGTATATAACTTCAATACGAAACAAGGGACAGTCGCACTTGCAACGACGAACATGGAAGGCGGATTTTATTCAGGCGAAAAGATAAAACAGGTTGCACCGAAAACACTGTTTGTGCAGAACGGCAGATATACGACGTGTGATGCTCCAACAGCACACTTTTACTTCGAGTCACCGCAGATGAAGCTTATCTCCGGCGATCAGGTCTTTGCACAACCTGTTATCCTCTATATTGCCGATGTTCCTATATTCGCTTTACCCTTCGGCGTATTTCCGAATCACCAAGGCGGCAGAAGAAGCGGACTTATCGCCCCGTCTTATACAACACAATCCAACAGAGGATACGGATTACTGCATCTCGGGTATTACCAGATCTTTGATGACTACTTTGATATGGCGTTCAAGACCGATATCTATACACGTGGCGGGTATAACCTGACCTTTCAAGCACAATATATGAAGCGGTATATATTGACTGCACCCGTTACTCTTGAACTTGGATTCGGACGCACCCGCTACTCTGTTGATGAGCCATACTCGGAAGACTTCAAGGTTGGGCTCACGATGCCAAGCTTAGTGTTTGGTCCCCGGACAAGTATGTCAGCAAACTTAAGTTTCCAAAGCGTTGACTACAATCAAAACAATGCACATAATATCAATGATCTTGTTAACCAGACGGTAAACTCTCGTGCATCATTCTCTACTGTCTTCGAAGATATTGACTTCTCGTTCGGAGCAAGCTACGGCAGAGTGCAGAACCTGAATACGGGCACATTCAGCGAAACAAGTCCGTCAATTACGTGGGGCAAGATAACTCCGATAACTATCTTTAATAATATGGATGATGAAGGGTTTGGGAGCACACTTCGTACACTTCAGATAACATACAGTGGAAATGCAAATCGTGGTGTGAATAAATCACTTGTCTATACACCTCAAAATGCTTCAAAAGGTATTGCTGCCGACACGAACTTCAAAGTGACTGACCAGTTCTCTATACGACAGTCTCCGGGTATCTCTATCTCACCGAAGCTTGGATATATATCAGTTACACCGTCATTTGGTTACAATGAACTGTGGTTCATTAGGCGCAAGACAAAAACGCCGAGACTTGAGATCACTGAATTCAACGGTAACTTTGATACGACCGTTGTCTTTGATGAAAGCATCGAACGCGGGTTGTTCCGTGAGCCCAGTTATAACTATGGTCTTTCAATGAATACGACGATGTATGGTACTGCAAATCTCGGGATCTTCGGACTAAAAGCATTGCGCCATACGATACAGCCCAATATCTCATTTAATTATAACCCTGATCTCTCTGCTAACGGTAAGGGGTACTATATCGACCCAAAGACAGGAGAAGAAATGACATATAGTATTTACGAAGATGATGGCGGATATTTCGGGTCACAAAAGTCGGGACGAATTAGTTTTGGACTTGGTAATGATTTTGAAGCAAAGGTTGATAATAAAGTTACGGAAGACTCTTCCTATGAGTCAAAGGTGAAGCTGCTGAATGTAGGTGTCAATACAGGATATGACATTATTCAAGATCTATTTTCTCCATTATCCCTTAACGGGTATTCACAAATAGGCAACCTCTTCAGTTTCTCGGCCGGAGCGAACTTCTCATGGTACCCACGTAATTATTTAGGTGGTGACTCAACGAATCAAACACTTATTTCAAGTGGACAAGGAATACTCCGAACAACGAATGTTAACTTTTCTCTTAACGGTAGTTTCGCTTCGAGCGAGTCAAGCGAAGGGGAGAACATAGACTCACTCTACAGTCTATTTGACATTAAGTCTCCGGAGGCAGAGCGCCAAATGATGATGGGCGGTAACTATCCGGGAAGATATGTCAATATCCCGTATAGCCCAAAGTGGAATATCAACTACGGACTTTCCTATGGCGAAAGCTACGGGGTGAGCGGCATCAACCGTACGTTTTCCGGAAATGCCAGTATCTCATTATCATTGACGCAGCATTGGCGTATCTCAACTTATACTTCATATGATTTTGTTGCCAAAGAGATAACAGTCCCAAGTATAAGCATATCACGCGATCTACATTGTTGGGAGTTGAACTTCACATACCGTCCCATTGGCTTAATTAAAGGATTTAACTTGGAATTACGTATCAAGGCAGATATGTTAAAAGATATTAAGCTTACCAGACAGGAAAGCACCTACGGTACATTCTAACTAATGGCACATTCGGATACAGGAAATCTTGAAGCACTCACGAGTCTTGCTCTCTCCGAGCTTGGCGTGAATATGTCTACGCGCATTCTCTGTGCCGTTAGCGGCGGAGCTGATTCCGTAACGATGGCAACTGTGCTCTCACATATCCAAAAGAATGGCCAATTTGGTGCGCTCGGAGTTATCCATATCAATCATTCATTGCGTGGTTCTGAATCTGACGGAGACCAGGCGCATGTAGCAGCGATAGCAGAATCTCTTGGCGTGACGCTTCATTCATTCAAAGTTGATACCAATGCAAGAGCGTCACAGAAAAGTGTTGGCATAGAAGAAGCAGCGCGCGATGATAGGTATGAGCGTTTCATCGAGATTGCCAAAGCACACCGCTACGATATGGTCGTTACTGCTCATACAGCCAACGATAATCTTGAGACCGTGCTCAATAACATGATTCGAGGTGCAGGGCTGAAGGGACTTCGCGGTATTCCGCCGAAACGTGCATTAACGGATATGGTAGATGTAGTTCGTCCGTGGCTTGATATAGAACGCGAAGATGTCGTTCGTTATGCGCATGAGAATAGCATTACTTACCGCAATGACTCGTCGAATGATTCATTGCAGTTCCTGCGTAACCGCCTGCGCCATGTTGTTATTCCTGCACTGCAAGAGGCATTCCCCGGTAGGAATATATATGATGGTTTCCGTCGAACGGTCAAGAACATCAGCGAGATGACGACCCAGTTCGAAGAGAACGTCCGCGTTCTTGCCAAGTGGTGTCAGATGGAGTTACCCGATACATATGTACGCCGCGATGCATACGCCTGTGCAGAGTTTGCTATCGGAGGTGGTGATGATGCCTTCCGAAGAGCATTTGTAATTGAGATATTGGAAAAATATCTTTCCGAGCCGTTTAGTATCTCACTTGATTCACTTCAGACGATGATCATTCGTGGGTTCATGGATGAATTCGAACGTCGTGAACTCTTGCTCACCTCTGATGTACTTATCACTCGCGAAGAAGTACCACGCAAGGAATCAGACGACGGATACCCATTCGCTGATGATTATGATGAGGATGATTTCGGACAAAGTTTTGATGATGCGCTGGGAAGTCACTTCGAGGATGACCAGGAGGATGAGTCGGAAGAAGCAGATGAAGATGATGACAATGCCGAAAGCGTATTCGATCGCGATACGGAACAGCTTATTGTCATTGAGCGGCTTCGCCCACTCCCTGAGGATTGGCAGACTCGGGTCTCGATCGGTGATGAGATAGAAACATCGGTTGGAATGGTACAGGCGAAAACTATTTCTCCTATGGAAGTATCATTTGCTGCAGGAAGTGCATATTTCGATCTCAATAAACTTGAAGGCCGCCAGTTATTGCTTCGTCGTTGGCAAGATGGCGATAAGATGAAGCCATTTGGCATGGATGGCCATACCAAGCTTGTAAGTGACATCCTAAATGAAGCAGGTGTATCGGGTTATCATAAGAACAAGTGTATTGTCCTTTGTTTTGCTGATGAACCTGAGCGTATTCTTTGGGTACCAGGGCTTCGTGCGGCCGACTTTGCGACCATCACCAACAGTACCGAAACCGTTCTAACCTTAGAGCGTATAAAAGTTTACCCAGAGCCGCTTGCCCGAACGAAGGGTTTCGGCAGGATGTTTTAGGGTATTGTAAAGGTGCGCTATGCACCCTAATTATATAGATTAATAAGGTTACGAATGTATAACAGTTTTGCGTTTGAAGAGCGTAAGGATTCCAATAAAGAAGTTCGTCCATCAAGTAAAGGTGGAGGAAATTCGCCCGGCGATAAAAAAGGTCCGTTTCCGCCGAAGCTAAAGGGGCAAGGTCCCGGTGGTGAGAACAACATGAACCAAATATTCAAGACGGTTCTCCTTTGGCTTTTGATGATCGTCGGTGTTTATGCACTTATCCGTATGTTTAATCCGGGCAGTGACCCGTCTGCAGTCGAAGTCTCGACAACATACTACCAAGAGCTTCTTAACTCCAATAAGATCGAATCGGGTGAAGTTGAGCAGTATGGACTTAATATGTACCGCTTCCACGGTACACTCAACCAAAAAGAAAACCTAAAGCCGTTAAAAGGTGAAAAGAGCGTAATGAGCGACAAGTTCGTTACGAATCTTATTCCCGAAACGCTTTCCGACCAGAATAAGGCATGGACAGAAAAAGGAATTCAGATCACCAAACAAGATTCTGATTCTTCCTGGACAACCGGTCTTATCAGCTTTCTTCCATGGATAATCATTATTGGTGTTTGGGTACTCTTCATGCGTCGTATGCAAGGCGGCGGCGGCATGAATGGTCCGAAAGGATTATTCTCATTTGGTAAGTCAAAAGCCAAGCTCTTGACCGAAGGCGCAACAAAGGTTACGTTTAACGATGTATCCGGTTGCGACGAAGCGAAAGTTGAACTTCATGAAGTTATCGAGTTCTTAAAAGAACCACAGAAATTCCAACGTTTGGGTGGTAAGATACCTAAGGGTGTTCTCTTACTTGGACCTCCGGGTACAGGTAAGACGCTTCTTGCACGCGCAGTTGCAGGCGAAGCAGGTGTACCATTCCTTTCTATCTCCGGTGCAGATTTCGTTGAGATGTTCGTCGGTGTCGGCGCATCACGCGTTCGTGATCTTTTCGAGCAAGCAAAGAAGAATGCTCCGTGTATCGTCTTTATCGATGAGATAGATGCTGTCGGTCGCCATCGCGGCGCAGGCATGGGCGGCGGACATGATGAGCGTGAGCAGACACTTAATCAGCTTCTCGTTGAGATGGATGGCTTCGAGCAGAATAGCGGCGTGATCATGATCGCAGCGACGAACCGTCCTGACGTACTTGATCCTGCACTTCTTCGTCCGGGTCGTTTCGATAGGCAGGTCGTCGTTGACCGTCCTGATCTTCGCGGACGTGAGGGCATCTTGCGTGTCCATACACGTACTGTACCGCTTTCACCGGATGTTAATCTCAATACTCTTGCAAAGGGCACTCCCGGGCTCTCAGGTGCAGACCTTGCAAACCTTGTGAACGAAGCTGCTCTTCTTGCTGCCCGCCGCAACGGTGATAGGGTAACAATGCTCGACTTCGAGAACGCAAAAGATAAAGTGATGATGGGCGTTGAGCGCAAATCAGTTATCATCAGCGACGAAGAGAAGAAGATCACTTCATATCATGAGTGTGGTCACGTTCTTGTTGCAAAGAAGATACCTGAAGCTGATCCTGTTCATAAAGTGACGATCATTCCTCGCGGCAGAGCGCTTGGCGTAACGACATACTTGCCGATAGACGAGAAGCATACATATTCGAAGCAGTATCTTGAAGCAATGATCGCGTATGCACTCGGCGGACGTGCGGCAGAAAAGCTTATCTTTGATCGCATCACGACCGGTGCAGGCAACGACATTGAGCGCGCAACAGATATTGCACGCAAGATGGTCTGTGACTGGGGAATGAGCGAGAAACTTGGTCCGCTCAAATACGGCGCAGCCGAGCATGAAGTATTCTTAGGTCGTGATTACGGTCAACAGAAGAACTTCTCGGAGAACACCGGCCGCATCATTGATGATGAGATCCGTGGTATCGTAGAGCGCGGTATGGAGCGTGCAGAAAAACTTCTTGCCGAGAATATCGATCAGCTCCATCTTATCTCGACGGCACTCTTAGAGCGCGAAACACTTGATGGACATGAGATAGACACGATCTTAAATGGTGGTACACTTCCACCGTTCCAAAAGATCATTGATCCGCCACCACAGCAAGAACGCAAGTTCAAGATCGCTGATGATGTGGTAACTCCGCCTCTCAAGGACCTCGGCGGCATAGCACCGATGCCTGCGTAAGTGAAATTACAAAGCCCCGCTTCTTTTTCCGGAAGCGGGGCTTTGATCCCTACGGGTAGAACCTGATACCGATCGCTGCATCGAGTGTTGAGCCAAATGTCGGTGCTATACCGATAAATGGTCCGAGTTCAAGATATACCTCTATCGGTGATCTTTTGGGAATGATATTCAAGCCGAATATAGCTCTCACTCCCAATACAGTTTCACCCTCATCGCGGTAGTACCAATACTCTTTATGTCCCTTTTTATTATAGTACCATCCACCGTAATGATTACCGAATCCCATTGCAGCACCGGGACCGGCATACATCTTTACGACTTGTGAATTGAATACATCAAAGTGCCATAGGTAATCGGCTCCGATACGTAAGCTCGAAAAATACGAACCTCCGATATGTGCTTGTAGTGCATTCTCTTTTGAAACCCATAACTTTACAGTGCCTCCGAGCGGCTCACCTAAGTTCAAGCCGAACCCGAAATCTCTTCCGAGGGGGCCTTGCGCTTTGGCTGGCTGTACGTGGCTCATCATGGTAAAAGTAAGCACCACAACAAGATAGCTTAGTTTTTTCATAGTAGTAGTTGATTTAGTGTATAGAAAATCATAATGTTTATACCATGTCATTAAAATTGTGCCAAAAACTTCAGATTTCTGAAACAAGATTTCATTTTTTTGCATATATACACTGTGGCTGACCTCAAAAAAAAACTCTCAGGCAATACAGACGGGCTATTCTTTGTCGATAGCACGTGTATAGACTGCGATACCTGCCGCCAGCTTGCACCTGAAGTATTTACTGATGACGGAAATTACTCAGTCGTCTTTCATCAACCCGAAAGTAATAGAGAACACCGCAATGCATCCCGCGCTCTTGTTGCATGCCCGACGGGCTCAATAGGTACCATAGAGAAGATCAACCTCCATCAGGCGATGAGCGATTTCCCTCTCTTGGTTACCGACAATATTTATTACAATGGCTTTGTC